>PUNI01000133.1 GCA_003551745.1 Paracoccaceae bacterium
CCTGACCGGAGCTCGTGGCGTGCTGGCCCGGCACTCGGGGGCCGGCGTTCAGCGCCGGTATCAGGTGTCGGCGCCGAGATCGGCGAGGCGCAGGCCGACGCGGCGGTTCTGGCGGCCCTTCTTCTCGATCCTGGCGATCTCCAGCGCGCCGATCTCGCCGGTGCGGGCGACATGGGTGCCGCCGCAGGGCTGCAGATCCACCTGATCGGCGCCGTGCCCGATCCGCACCAGCCGCACCCGGCCCGCGCCCACGGGCGGCGCCACCGACATCGTCTTGACGAGGCCCGGGTTGGCGGCCAGCTCGGCGTCGGTGATCCAGTCTTCCTGCACCGGCAGGTCGCGGGCGACCAGCGCGTTCAGCGCGGCCTCCAGCGCGTCGCGATCGCCGGGCGCCTCGGGCATGTCGAAATCGAGCCGGCCCTTGCCGGCGCCGATCTGCCCACCGGTCACCGGCAGCGGGATCACCACCGACAGCAGGTGCAGCGCGGTGTGCACCCGCATGTGCAGATGCCGCCGATCCCAGTCGAGCCGCTGGACGACCGCGGCGCCGACCGGCGGCGGGGCGGCGCCGGGCTCGGGCAGCAGGACCACCGCCCCGCCCTCGCCCTTGCGGGTATCGGCGATGGCGACCGCCCCGCCCTCCCAGTCGAGGCGCCCGGCATCGCCGGGCTGGCCACCGCCGGCTGGGTAGAAGACCGTCGCGTCGAGCACGACGCCGCCCTCGGGCGTGCGCGCGACCACCCGCGCCTCGGCCTCGCGCCGGTAGGCATCGCCCCAGAGCGGTTCGGTTGCGGGCTGGCTCATGGCCGGGTCTCCTGTGCGGCGGTGGGGGGATCGGCCGCGCCGGGCTGCGGCAGCGCGCGCAGCGCCTTGGCGACCTCCTCGGCATTGCGGAACCAGACATCGGTCTGGCCGAACGGGATCTCGATGCCCTCCGCGGCGAAGCGGCGGGCGATCTCGTGGTTGATGTCGGAATGGACCCGCAGCAGGAAGTTCACATCGCGCAGGATGACGCGCACCTCGAACTTTAGCCCGTCGGCGCCGAACTCGCGGAAGAGCACGTCGGGCGGCGGGTTCAGCGAGACCAGCGGCTGCGCCTCGGCGATCTCGTAGAGGATCTGCTCGACCGTCCTGGTGTCGGTCCCGTAGGCGACCGAGACCTTCACGATCAGCCGGCCGGTGAGGTTGTAGCGCGTCCAGTTGGTGACCTGCCCCGAGATCAGGTCGGCATTGGGCACGATCACGTTGGTGCGGTCGAAGGTCTCGATGACGGTGGAGCGGACCGAGATCTTGCGCACGATGCCCATCACGCCGCCGACCTCGATCCAGTCGCCCTCGGCGACCGGGCGCTCGAACAGCAGGATGATGCCCGAGACGAAGTTCGACACCACCGTCTGCAGGCCGAAGCCGATGCCGACCGACAGCGCGCCGGCGACGATGGCGATGTTGGACAGATCGATCCCGGCGCTGGCGAAGGCGATCAGCGCAGCCAGGAACACCCCCACATAGCCCAGCCCCGACACCAGCGCCGTCTGCGCCCCCTTCTCGATGGAGGTCTTGGGCAGGACCGAGGATTTCAGCGCGCCCTGCAGCAGCCGGGTGATCCCGAAGCCGATGGCGAAGACGAACAGCACGGCGAAGAAGTCGACCGGGCGGATGCGGGTGTCGCCGAACTGGAAGCCCTCGCGCGCGGCGCCCCACATCTCCATCAGCTGGGCCTCGCGCACCCCCCAGAGCAGGGCGAAGAACGGCAGCGAGCCGAGGGCCAGTGCAAAGCCCGCGAGCGTGGGCACGAGTGCGTCGCGCAGGGTCGCATCGCCGCCCATCAGCCAGGCATAGGCCTCGCCGATCAGCCGCTGCAGCAGCATCAGAAGCCCGATCAGCCCCAGCGACAGCACCGCCGGATAGACCAGCGCGGTGGCGGCGGTGACATAGCCCACCGCGCCCAGCAGCGGCCCGAGGACGCCGATCACCATCGCCAGCTGACCGCCGAAGCCGATCAGCCGGGCCGAATAGGGCAGCGGCAGATCCTCCTCGCGCGACGCGCTCGTGTGGCCGCGCAGGAGCTGGCCGATGCGGAAGACCAGAAGCCCGCCCAGAACCACGAAGGGGAAGGTGATCACCGCGGTGGCGGCCTCCGGGGTGGTGATCGGGGCGAAGAGCGCCTGCATCAGCTGCGCCGCCGCCAGCACGACCCCCAGCGCGGCGGCGTGGAAGCGGCCCTCGCGCCGGCGGTCGGCCGGCAGCTTCAGCAGCAGCTCGCCCTCGGGCACCGCGCCGCGGGGAAAGATCTGGCTGCCCAGCCAACGCGCCACCAGGGCGGTGAGCCCGGCCCAGGCGAGCGCATCGACGACCGGCTGGCCCCGCAGCCCGACAAGATCGGTCGCCCGTATCGCCGCCACGAAGGCCAGCACCCCGAGATAGGGCACCGCCACCTGACCGAGCGAAACCAGCATGGTCAGGATCGCCTCGCTGCGCGCGGTGGCACTCTGCTGCATCCGGCTCGTCAGCCGCTCGAACCAGCGCCGGCCGCGGATCATCAGCACGAAGGCCACCAGCAGATAGGCAATGATCAGAGGCAGGTTGTCGGCCAGGTGGCTCCGCGCGGCCTGGGCACGGAAGGCGGTGGCGACCTCGCGGTTGAGCGCGGTGAACATCCCGCGCAGCTCGCGCGCGGCGAGCGGCCAGTTGGCAGGGTTGATCGGCGCCGGCGAGAGCTGCATCAGCGCGTCGGCCTGGCGCATGCGCAGGATGTTGTCGATTTCCCGGATCAGCCCCTCGACGCGGCGGAACGCCTCCTCCGCGGCAACCACCGGGGCCTGCAGCCGCGCCAGCTGCGCGTTGAGCTCCGTGCGCCGCTCAGCGATTTCGGGCGCTTCGGTGACCCCCTCCTCGGGGGGCGGGCCGAGCGCGCGCAGCTGGGCGCGGAGCGTCTCGATCCGGGCCTGGTTGGCCGACTGCGCCTCGAGAAACCGGCTGCGCCACTCCACCATGCGGGCGCGGTGCTGCTCCAGCACCAGGCTGCTCGTGCGCGGATCCGAGATCGACCGCTCGATGCGGCTGGCCAGCTGCTCCCAGGTGTCATAGTCAGGCGCCCCGTTGATGGCGCCACCTGGCACCCAGCTGCGGGTGACCTGGGCTTCGGCGGGCGCCAGCGCCGAAAGCGCGCCGGCCAGCAGCGCCAGCAGCGCGACGAGGCGCAGCGCCGCGCCCATCAGGCTTCGAAGACGTTGGGCAGAGGCGGCGGCGGCGCGTCCAGCCACGCCGGAACCGGCAGGCCCTTTTCGCGCAGGAAGGCCGGGTTGAAGAGCTTCGACTGATACCGCGTGCCGTAGTCGCACAGGATCGTCACGATGGTGTGGCCCGGCCCCATCTCGCGCGCCATGCGGATCGCGCCGGCCACGTTGATGCCCGAAGACCCGCCGAGGCAGAGCCCCTCCCGGGCGAGCAGGTCGAAGACGATGGGCAGCGCCTCGGCATCGGGGATGCGGAAGGCCATGTCGGGCGTGAAGCCCTCGAGATTGCCGGTGATCCGTCCCTGCCCGATCCCTTCGGTGATCGAGGAGCCCTCGGCCTGCAGCTCGCCGGTGGTGTAGAAGCTGTAGAGCGCCGCGCCTTCGGGATCGGCCAGCCCGATCTTGACGCCCTTCGGCTGCAGCGCTTCGGCGACGCCGGCAAGCGTGCCGCCGGTGCCGACGGCGCAGATGAAGCCGTCGACCCTGCCTTGCGTCTGCTCCCAGACCTCGGGCCCGGTGCCCTCGACATGCGCCTGCCGGTTGGCGGTGTTGTCGAACTGGTTGGCCCAGATCGCCCCGCCCGGTTCGGTCTCGGCAAGCCGCTGCGCGAGGCGGCCGGAATAGCGGACATAGTTGTCGGGGTTGCGGTAGGGGACCGCCGGCACCTCGACCAGCCGGGCGCCGGAGAGCCGCAGCATGTCCTTCTTTTCCTGACTCTGGGTCTCGGGGATGACGATGACGGTGGCAAAGCCCATCGAGGCGCCGACCAGCGCCAGCCCGATACCGGTGTTGCCGGCGGTGCCCTCGACGATGGTGCCGCCGGGCTTCAGCTCGCCGCGCGCCACCGCGTCGCGGATGATCCACAGCGCGGCACGATCCTTCACCGACTGGCCGGGGTTCAGGAACTCCGCCTTGCCGAGGATTTCGCAGCCCGTGGCCTCGCTCGCCGCGCGCAACCGGATCAGCGGCGTCTTCCCGATGGCTTCGGCCAGATCCCTGCACAGCCGCATCGCACGCCCTCCGTTTGCGCCCTGATAGGGCCCGGGGCCGGCGAACTCAAGCGCGCGCCCGCAGGCTCTCCCGATGCCGTGAAAGCCACAAGGCCGTGAGGATCAGCGGGGCGTTGGCCACCTCGCCGGTCTCGATCAGCGCCATAAGCCTGTCGAAGCCGATCACATGGCTGCGGATGTCCTCGGTCTCGCTGGCCTCGCCGCCGAGGCCCGCGGCACTGTCGGGCAGATCGGCCAGCGCGACGAAGGAGAAGATGTATTCGGTCACCGCCGCCGGCGACGGGTAGTAACCGGCCACCGGCAGCAGCTCGGCCAGCCCGAGCCGCGCCTCTTCCCTGGTCTCGCGCCGCGCGGCCTCCTCCGGGCTCTCGGCGCCGTCGATGCGCCCCGCGATCGGCTCGATCGACCAGGGGTTGGCGTCGCCGCGCGCGAAGGTGCCGGCGCGGAACTGCTCGACCACCAGCACCCGGTCGCGGGTGGGATCATAGGGCAGCACGGTCACCGCATCGCCCATCACGAAGGCCGCGCGGGTCACCGGCGGGCTCATGGCCCCGTCGAAGCGGCGAAAGCGCAGATCGGTCTCCTCGACTGCGAAATACGCCGCATAGGGCTCGCGCCGGTCGGCCAGATCCAGATCCTCCGGCGCGCAGCGCCGGCGCAGGCTGGCCGGGCCGGGCCGGCGCGCCCGCAGCCGCGCACCGGCGCGGGTCAGCATCATCGGATAGCGCGCCAGCACCTCGGCCGCGCTGCGCCGCCCGTAGGCGGCCATGAAATCCCGCGCCGCCTCGATGACGACCAGAGCCCAGCGCGCCTGCCACTCCTCCAGTCGCCAGAGCGCGCCGGGGCGCCACAGCCCGGCCTCGGGCCGGTAGACGAGCGCGGGCTCGGTGGTGCCGTCATGGGCCACCGTCACCGCCTCGACCGAATAGCCGAAGCCCCCCTCGTAGAAGTCCAGCCGGGCGGACTCCTCGGGCGTGAGGCCGGTGACGATCATCCCCTCGGCCACCGCGCCGGGCTCGGGCAGGATCATCGGGAAGCTCTCGCCCTCGGCCCAGCGCACCGCATGATCCGCGAGCCGCGCCGGGCGCGATGCCGGGCGCCGGCCCAGCACCACCTCCTGAAGCTCCGGATGACACAGCGTGCCGTAGAAGAACTGCGCCCGCACGGGGCCTCAGCTCCAGCGCCGCCCGGCCGCCTCGGCCGCCAGCCCGCCCAGAAGCCCGCCCAGTGCGAGCACGCCCAGAAGCCGGGGATCGCCCATCACGGCGAGATGCTCGACCATGATGCCGAAGGTGCCAACCGTCGCCTCCAGCGGGCCGTCGTAGCGGCGGTTCATCGAGCGCAGGATGGTCTCGCGGAAGGAGAACAGGAAGAGCGCGGCCAGCGTCATCACCGCCGAGGCGGTCAGCCCCACGCCGAGGGCGTTGCCATAGCCGCGACCGGCGCGACTGCCCATCACCTTCCATCCCGTGAAGGCACCGATAAGCGCGCAGAGCACCGAGAAACTGCCGAACTGCGTGTGCGGCGGCATCAGTGGCTTGAAGGCCTCGGCCGCCGCGAAGGCGACCGCGGCGAAGGCCAGCGCAGCGATGAGCTTCGCGCCGGTCGGCATCGCTCAGCCCGCCCCGGCCGTGGCCGGGCGGCTGAAGGTCACCTGGGTGACGTCGCAGATGCCGGAATGGAAGGCCGCGGCGCAGTTGGTGAGGTAGAAATCCCACATCCGCTTGAAGCGCGCGTCGAACCCCATCGCGCTGATCTCCGTCCAGTGGGCATTGAAGCTCTCGTGCCAGCGGCGCAGGGTGATGGAATAGCTCTCGGCGAACTCGCGGCTGCCCTCCACCTCCAGCCCCTCGGCGCGCGCGGCCGCCCGCAGCGGGGTGGGCGCCGGGCACAGCCCGCCGGGGAAGATGTATTTCTGGATGAAATCGACGCCCTTGCGATAGGAGGGGAAGCGCGCGTCCTGCACGAGGATCGCCTGCACGGCGGCCCGCCCGCCGGGCTTGAGCCGCTCGCGCAGGGTGCGGAAGTAGGCGGGCCAGTATTTCTCGCCCACCGCCTCGATCATCTCGATCGAGGCGATCCCGTCATAGACGCCCCGTTCGTCGCGGTAATCCTGCAACTTGATCTCGACCATGTCCGACAGCCCCGCCCGGCGCATGCGTTCCACGGCATAGGCATGCTGTTCTTTCGAAATCGTTAGCCCCGTGACACGCAACCCGCGCTCGCGGGCGGCGAATTCGGCGAAGCCGCCCCAGCCGCAGCCGATCTCCAGCACATGCGCACCGGGTGCGGCGCCTATGGCATCGCACATCGCCGCGTATTTCTGCTCCTGCGCCGTCTCCAGGCTCTCCTGCCCGGTCAGGAACAGCGCCGAGGAATAGGTCATGCTCTCGTCGAGCCACAGCCGGTAGAAGTCGTTGCCGAGATCATAGTGATGGGCGATGTTCTTCTTCGCCTGCAGCTTGTGGTTCGAACGCAGCCAGTGGCGCAACCGCTCGAAGGCCCGCACCAGCCCCATCCCCGGATAGACGTCGTAAAGGGCGGGGTTGTCGCAGTAGATCAGGTCCATGAAGGCCTGCAGGTCGGGCGTCGACCACCAGCCGTCGAGATAGGCCTCGGAAAAGCCCATGTCGCCCTCGCGGATCAGCCGAGCGAAGACGTCCGGGTTGTGGACATGCACCTCGGCCACCGGGCCAGGCTGCGGGCCTTCCAGCCGGAACCGGCGGCCGTCGTCGAGCAGGATGTCGAGCCGGCCGTTCTGCAACCCGCCGGCAAGGCCCATCACCTGATTGAAATAGCGCGGCAGATCGCCCTGCCCCTCGGTCGTCGTCAGAACCTGCATGCCGTTCCCTGTCCAGTGTCGCGGGCCTGATTATGCGGTGCGCCGGGGGGCCGGCAAGGGGGACCGGCAAGGCCGAGGCCGGGTCGCCGGTCAGGTCGCGGGTCGGGAGGGCCGCCGCAGGACGGGCTGGC
>PUNI01000586.1 GCA_003551745.1 Paracoccaceae bacterium
AAACCCGACGGCGCCGACGCGAAAAGTTCTGCAGCAGAATAGGCTTAGCCGCCGTCCTTGAGATTGCGTGCAAGGGCGCAGAAGCGCGCCAGATCGATCTCCTCGGCCCGCGCGGTCGGTGAGATCCCGACCGCCTCGAGCCGGTCGCCGATGTCGGGTGCGAGCCCGCGCAGACTGGCGCGCAGCATCTTCCGGCGCTGGTTGAAGGCCCGCGCCACCAGTCTCGACAGGGTCGCGGCGTCAGCAGGATACCGCGGCGCGGGCAGGGCGCGCAGGTGGACCACGGCCGAGGAGACCCTGGGCGGCGGGGTGAAGGCTTCCGGCGGCAGGCGCAGCACGATCCGGGCCTCGCAGCGCCACTGGGCAAGGATCGCGAGCCGCCCGTAGGCGCCCGAGCCCGGGGAGGCCACGATCCGCTCGGCCACCTCGCGCTGGAACATCAGCGTGAGGCTGTCCCAGAAGGGCGGCCAGTCCGCCGGTGTGAGCCAGCGCACCAGAAGCTCCGTGCCGACATTGTAGGGCAGATTGGCGACGATCTTGATCGGGGGGGTCAGATGGCCCAGGGGATCGATCTCCATCGCATCGCCCTGCAGGATGGTCAGGCGGCCGGGACAGGCCTCGGCGATCTGCGCCAGCGCGGGCAGGCAGCGCGCGTCCTTCTCCACCGCCAGCACATGCCGCGCGCCGGCGGCGAGCAGGCCGCGGGTGAGCCCGCCGGGGCCGGGGCCGACCTCCAGCACGTCGCAGGCCGTCAGATCTCCGGCGGCCCGGGCGATGCGGTGGGTGAGGTTCAGATCCAGCAGGAAGTTCTGCCCGAGGCTCTTGCGCGCGGAAAGCCCGTGGGCGGCAATGACCTCGCGCAACGGCGGCAGGCTGTCGATCATGTGCCGGCGCGACGGGCGGCGAGCGCATCGGCCATGCGCAGCGCCGCGATCAGGCTGGTGGGATCGGCTTGGCCCCGGCCGGCGATGTCCAGCGCGGTGCCGTGATCGGGCGAGGTGCGCACGAAGGGCAGGCCCAGCGTGACGTTGACCCCGCCCGAGAAGTCCAGGGTCTTGATCGGGATCAGCGCCTGATCGTGATACATGCAGACGGCCGCGTCATAGCCCTCCCGGGCGGCGGGATGGAACATGGTGTCGGCCGGCATCGGGCCGGCCAGCGCCATCCCCTCGGCGCGCAGCCGCTCCAGCACCGGCCGGATCACCGCGATCTCCTCGCGCCCCATCAGGCCGCCCTCGCCGGCGTGCGGGTTCAGGCCGCTGACGGCCAGGCGCGGCCGGTCGATCCCGAAATCCTGCCGCAGGGCGGCCTCGGTGATGCGCAGGGTCTCCGTCAACAGCGTCGGCGTCAGGCGCGCAGGAACCTCGGCCAGCGCGCGGTGGATCGTGACCGGCACCACGCGCAGCGCCGCGCAGGCCAGCATCATCACCACGCGATCCACCCCTGCAAGCGCAGCGAGGTATTCGGTGTGGCCGGGAAATGCGAAGCCGGCCCCCTCGACGAGCACCTGCTTCTGGATCGGTCCGGTCACCACGCCGGCCGCCGCGCCGGTCCTGACGAGGTCGACGGCGCGCGCGATCACCTCGATGACGGCCGCGGCATTGGCCGGATCGGGGCGGCCGGGCAGGGCGGGCGCGGGGAAGGGATGGGCAAGCACCGGCAGGAGGCCGGCGGGGGTGGCACCGGCCTCGGCGGGTGCCGCGATCTCCCGGAGCGCGGTTCCGCGCGGAAGGTGCGCGGGATCCCCGATCAGGAAGAACGGGACCTCATCGCCCAGAGCCCTGCGGGCGGCGACCGCGATCTCGGGGCCGATGCCGGCGGGCTCGCCGCAGGTAACGGCCAGCGGACGGCGGCTGCCCGCCCCCATGCCGGGATCAGGGGCGCCGGATGGTCGCGGCGGCCCGCAACTCGGCCAGAAAACCGTCGGCCAGTTCGCCCAGCCGGTCGTCGAGCAGACGCTCGCGCATCTCCGAGCGGCTGGGGCGCTGCTCGCCGCCGGGCGTGCGGCTGCAGAGCATCACCAGCACCACATTGTCGCCCTGGCGCAGGTTGGTGGAGACCTCGCGCTCGTCCAGCCGCGCCAGCTGCAGGGCGATGTCGGCGGGCACCTCGGAGAGGGCGCTCTCGACCCGGCGATAGGCTTCCTCCGGCGCGTTGCGCATGGCGGCGGCGAAATCGGCGCAGCTGTCGGCGCGGCCGAGGATGCGGGCCACCTCCGCCTCGGCCGCGGGGGTTCCGGCACCGGGGACCAGTGCCACCGCGTAATCGACGGCGATGGAGGCCGGCGGCAGGCTTTCGGCCACGTCGAGCGCGCGCAGCTGCAGGAGGATGATCGCCTCCTGGCTGGGGATCGGCGGCGTGACCTGACCCGGCCGCATCTGCAGCAGCATCGGCCGCACGGCTTCCGGCACATTGGCCAGCGGCACCCAGTCGATCCGCCCGCCACGGTCGGCCGATTCCGCAGCCGAGAATTCGCGCGCAGCCGCCTCGAAGGCGTCGAAGCTGGTGATGCGCGCCAGTTCTGCCGCCAGCTCCCGCGCCTCGGGCACGTCGGGCAGAATGATCTCGGACAGAAGCACGCGGACGCCGCCACGCTGCGCGGTCAGCGACATCGCCCGGTCAACCTCCGGGTCGGTGATGTCGACGCGCCCGGCGAAACGCTGGCGCAGCACCTCGCGCCAGGCAAGGCCGGCCTCGACGAAGTCCCGGAACGCCGCCGGGGAGAGCCCGGCCTGGCCGATGGCTTCGATGAACTCCTCGGAGGACAGGTTCACGCGCCCGGCGAATTCCTCCATGCCGACGTCGATCTGCTCGTCTGTCAGACGGATGCCGCGGCGCCGCGCCTCGGCAAGCTGCAGGCGTTCGTCGATCAGCCGCTCGATCGCCTCTTCCTCCAGATCACCCGGCGTGTTGAAGAGTTCGAGAAAGAGGGCGCGCTGCTCGATCTCGAACTGCGTGATGACGCGATCATCAACGAAGAGCGCCGGCACGATCCGCTGTGCGGCGGCCTGCGGAACGAGGCCCGCAATCAGGGGGACACCGGCAATCAGGAAGACACATGCAGTCAGGGAGACAAGGCGCAGGGTGGGGCGTCGTGGCATTCCGTTCCGTCCGTTGTTGACCGGCGTTCTCGACTGGCGCTTTTGGCCGGCACTCCCGAGCCGCGGCGACCTCAGCGGGCACAGGGGCGGGCCGGCCCCGCCCGGCTGTCGCCAAACCCGATCAGGTCGACCCGCAGGCCGAATTCCGTTCGCGCTGTTACACTAGTCGAGGAAACGAACCGACGCGAGAGGGAAAGATCCACGGCCAGACACTCGTTGCGGAAGCGCGCGCCGAGGCCGGCGCGCTGCGCTTCGCCGCGGGCGAGATCGAAGCGCGCGTCGGCCAGCATCTCCCAGTTCGGGGTCAGCTGATAGGTGCCGTCGAGGCCAACCTCGGTGCTTCGATCGGGCCGGTCCTCCGAGGTATCGGAGGCGAGATGGGCATAGGTGCCCGCGAACTCCAGCCGCTCGCCGGCGAAGGCGAGGCGCAGCTCCTGCTTGGGCGCGCTGCCGCTGTCGTCGATGATCGCGCGGGCGGCAACGTCGAGGGGGCCGGCCGAGAGACGGGCGGCCGCCAGCCAGTCCGACCGCGTGCCGCCAAGGCCGGTCAGCCGCCCGAGGTCGGAGGGATCGGCCCGCAGCACCCGCCCGGCGGCGAGCGTCATCGACCAGCCGGTGGGATCGTACCGCGTCCAGGTCAGCCCGAGGTTCGCCCGGCTGCCGGCCTCACGCCCGTCAGCCCCCGGCGCACGCAGCAGCGCGAACAGGGTGGCCTCGTCGAACTCGACGAGGCGGCTGGTCTCGTTCGGCACCGCGTCAAGATCCCGCGGCGCCAGCACGACCTGCGCCACCGGTTGCAGCAGGTAACGCGCCCCATCGGCGCCGCGGCGTTCCAGCGGCCAGCGCAGTTCGACGCCCACGGCGGGCGCCACACGGCTGACCCTCGGCGGAAAATCTGCGTCCTGCCGGATGTGCGTGTAATCGGCCTGCACATCCGCGAGCGCGGTCATCTCCAGCCCGCCCTCGGTCAGCCAGCTGCGGCGCCAGTCGATGCGCAGCGCCGCGCTCTGCAGGTCGCGCCCCAGCCCGTCGGTGGGATCGCTGGCGCTGCGGCGCAGGGCCAGCGCCGAGAAACCCAGCCGGCCGGTGCCGCCCACGACCGGCATCGGAAACCGGCGCACCATTTCGACATCGGCCACCGGGTTCGGCTGGGTGGCGCGGGCCACGCCGTCGCGGTCGGTGCGGAAGCGGGTCAGACGGGCCCGGTCGAAAACATCTCGGCGCACGCGCTCGATCACCACGACCGAGCTGCGGTTGCCGGCATCACCGCCGTAATCGTCGAAGTAGCGGCGGTCGCTGGTGGCCTGCAGCCGGAAGTCGAGCCGCGTTTCGGGCGCCAGCGCGAAGCGGCCGGTCGCCCGCAGGAAGCCGCGGGTCACGCCGGGACGCAGGTGGTCGCGGGTCACCGCGCCGTCCAGCTCGATATCGCCGCGCACGAAGGCCTGGCGATAGCGGGCGCCGAAGGTGTAACTGCCGCGACTGGTCACGCGCGGCAGCAGGGTCAGGTCGCGGTCTGGCGCAAGCGCAATGAAATAGGGCAGTTCGATCCCGTAGCCGAGCCTGCCGGAGCCGCCGATCTCCGGGGCGAGCAGGCCTGTGGCGCGGGTCACGCTGGGGTCGGGCATCCGCAGGCGCGGGATCACGGCGACAGTGCGCCCGGCGACGCGGAACTGGGCGTGCTCGAAGGTGATCTGCCGGGTCTCGGCGTCGTGCTCGATGCGGCGGGCGCGGATCTCCCACAGCGGCACCGGGCGCTCGGCGCAGACCTGGCAGGACGAGGCGACGGCCTGCTCCAGCCGGGTGAAGCGGCCGCCTTCGCGGATGATCGCGTTGGCGGCCATCTGCAGCTGGCGGTCGAGGACCATGCGCGCGCCCTGCATCATCCCGTCGCGGAGATCGGCCGAGAGGTCGGCCGCCTCGGCGAGGATCAGCACACGCTCGCCGTCGTCCAGCGCGATCGGCCCCGCGATCTCCAGCCGGTCGGGCAGCCCGTCGCTGCCGCGGATGTATGTAACGCGCCCTGCCCGAAGCCGGGCGCCCCGGTAGAACACCTCGACATTGCCCTCGGCGACGAGACGGTTGTCGGCCTCGATGCGCAGGCTGTCGGCGGCGAGTTGCGCCGCGTCCTGCGCAGGAGCGGGACCGGTCAGCGCAAGCCCGAGGCAGATGGCGGCAAGGGCGGCGCGGCATGCCCGCATCACCCCTCCTCCAGCTGCAGCATCAGGCCGAGGGCGAGCAGGGCGGCGATGACCGGCGGGCTCCACGCGGCGAGCGCTACCGGGATCTGGCCATTCTCGCCCAGCACCATCGTGAAGTCCCGCAGGAAGAACACCGCGAAGCCGGCGAGCAGCGCGAAGAGCACCATCATGCCTTGCCGGCCGCTGCGGATGTGGCCGAGCGTGAACGCCGCCCCCACCAGCACCATCGCCATCAGCGTGAGCGGCAGCGCCAGTTCGCTCTGGAGCCACATGCGATGCTCCAGCGCCGCGAACCCGGCCCGGTCGAGCCGGGCGATGAACTCGGGCAGCTCCCAGATCGGAATGGTGATCGGCGCCCCGAAACTGTCGAGCAGACCGGTTTCGGTGAGGTCGGTCGGCAGCGTCAGTGTGGCGTGACGCAGTGCGCTGCGTTCGGGATTGGGGTCGCGCAGCACCCAGCGCTTGGCGTCGGTCAGTTCCCACGCGCCGGTAACGAGCCGCGCCTCGGCGGCCTCGATGCGTTCCACCGGGCCGAGATCGGGATGGAAGCCGAGGATAGACACCTCGAAAAGCCGCTGGCCGTCGGGGCTGGCGCGGAGGGCGTTGACCACGCGCTGTTCCGCGCCGACCCCCTCGCGCAGCCACAACCCCTCTCGGCTGATCGACAGGAGGCTCACATCGCCCCCGCCGAGGCGGCTGGAGACGACATCATACTGCTTGGTCGTCGCTGCCACGATCGGGTTGAGCACCGCCACCGCCGCGGCGCCGAGCGCGAGCGCCACCAGCGCCGGTGCGGCCACGACGCGCAGCGCGGAGCGACCGATGGCGCGCACCACCACCAGTTCGGCGCTGCGCGCCAGCCCGACGAACATCGCCAGCGCCGCAAGGATCGCCACCAGCGGCAGCACGGCATAGAGGCTGCCCGGCACCCGCAGGGCCGACAGCAGCACGGCCTCGGAGAAGCGGAGCGGCTGGCCGGAGAAGCGGCGCAACTGCTCTACCATGTCGATCAGCAGCACAACACAGGCGATCACCGCGGCGACGCCGAGGAACGCCATCAGGAACTTCCACGCCATGTAGCGGCTGAGGATCATGCCGGCGCCTCGGCCGCCCCGGGCCGCGGCGGACGACGACGGCGCCCGGCCAGCCACAGAAGCCCGGCCCCGGTAGCGAAACCGGCGGCCGGCGGCAGATAGGAGAGCGGCCAGAGTGCGGGGTTGCGCAGGACGACGCCCGTGGCCGCGGTGTGCAGAAGCTGCATCAGGATCACGATCACCACTGCCCCGGCGATCTGCCGCCAGATCCCCAGCCGGCTGAAGGCGCCGAGCAGCAGCGCGGCAAAGCCGATCAGCGGTGCCGCCATCGCCATCAGCGGCTGGACGATGCGACCGTTCAGCTCCAGCGCCACCTGCCCGGGGTCGAGGCCGCGTTCTGCGCGCCCCTCCGGCCCGAGCCGCAGCAGCTGCAGCGTGGTGAGATCGCGCACCCCGATGCGCAGCGGCCCGCGCGGGCCCACCAGTGCTGCCAGATCGTAGGTCAGCGTGTCGAAGGTGGCCATGCTCAGGCGTTGTCCCGGCTCCAGCAGCGCTTGGACGGTGCCCTCGATCATCACCAGTTGCGGGCCCTGATCGGTGCGCACGAGGAGCGCCTCGCTGGCCGTATAGGTGGTGCGCGGCCCGCCCTCCCGGCCATCGACCAGGAAGATGTCCTCCATCCCGCCGTCGGGCGTGATGTGGCGCACGAAGAGGGTAACCCCGGCTGAAGGATGCAGGAAGGCGCCTTCGGTGAGCACGCGGGCGGTGATGTTCTCGGCGATCTCGGCTCGCCGCTCGACGATCTGCGCCCGGCTCGCGGGCACCAG
>PUNI01000307.1 GCA_003551745.1 Paracoccaceae bacterium
CCGCATGAAGCCCGTCTCCTCGTGGTCGCGCGCTCCGTCGGCCAGAATGACCTCCCACAGCGCTTCCAGTTCGGCAGCGCGGTCCTCGTAGTCGGTGGCGGCCTTGATCGCGCGGGTGAAGCGCACCGTGTCGGGCGCCTCGGTCTCGAGGATCTCGGCATCGTCGCGGAGTTTCCGGGCGGCCGCCTCCGTCAGCCCGTAGCGGCAGGCGAGCACCCGGGCGATCCGATCGACCTGCACGGTGGCATAGTCGCCATTGATCCGTGCCGCCCGCACCAGAAGGGCGGCCAGCGCGAGGCGGGCGTCGGCTTCCGGAAGCGGCTCTGGCGCGGGGCGCACAAGCCTGCGGAGCAAAGTCTCGAACATGAGGCGGGAGATAGTGGGTGCGCCCGCGGTTTCCAAGTCACGCTGCAAAGCAGCGTAATCGGCGCGCCGGCCGCCGAATTCCTGTGCTTCACGCACATGATTACCCGTGTGAAAGGCCGCTATGCATTTAATATCGCTGGTACAGGCCGAATTGAAGCCTACATTCTGCACCGCAGCATTGCTCGAGTCGTGGCGGCCATGGCACAACCCGACAATATCGTCATCGAGACCGTCGAGCCCGCCGGTTCCGACGCCTGGCGGGCGGAGTGGCGGGCGCATCTCCTGCGCCTCGACCCCGATTCGCGGCAATCGCGCTTTCTCGCCCCGGCCAGCGACGTCATGATCGGGGCCTATGCCGCCGCCGCGCGTCCCGTCGCGCTGGTGCTGCTGAGGGTCGATGGCAGCCTGCGCGGCTGCGCCGAGATCCACCCGGGTTCGGGTGCCGGCATGGCCGAGATCGCCGTGTCGGTGGAACCGGAGTGGCAGAGCCGCGGGTTCGGGCGCCATCTGACCGCCGAGGCACGGGCGCAGGCGGCAGGCATGGGCTTTGCCGACATCCGGATGACCTGCCTGCGCCAGAACATACGCATGATGCGCATCGCCCGGGCCCTGTCGGCCTGCCGCCTGCCGGTGGTCGACTGGGCGCTGGCCCTGTTCCGGTTCGATCCTCTTCCGGAAGCGTCCTGACCGTGCCGCCCAGTCACCAGGATCGGTCACTCGGGCAGGTATGACCCGCCCCCCTGAACTGGCCGGGTGACCTGGGCTCAGGCCACGAAGCGCAGGCGGCGCGACAACGGCAGTTCCCGGATGCGCTCACCGGTCAGGTCGAAGACGGCGTTGGCCAGCGCTGGCATCGCCGGCGGCGTCGCCGGCTCGCCGACGCCGCCCATGTGCTGCCCGGATTCGAGGATGCGCACCGCGATCTCGGGCGCACCGGTGATGCGCAGGGCGTCGTGGTCGGGGAAGTTCTTCTGCTCCACCCGGCCCCCTGCGAAGGTGATCTCTTCCATCGCCGCTGCGCTGAGGCCATAGATCAGGCCGCCCTCCATCTGCTGGCGGATGATCCCGGGATCGAGCGCGAGGCCCACGTCGCAGGCCACCCAGGCCCGGGAGATGCGGATCCAGCCCTCGTCGTCGATCACCTCGACGACCTGCGCGACCGGCGTGCCGAAGCTGCGGGTCATGGCGACGCCGCGGCCGGTGCCCGCCTCCGTTTCCCCGTCCCAGCCCGACATCTCGGCCACCGCCTCGAGGACACCGCGCGCGGCAGGATCGTCGAGATGTGCCAGCCGGAAGGCCAGCGGGTCGGCGCCCGCGGCATGGGCCAGCTCGTCCACGAAGCTCTCGTGGAAAAAACCGTTGAAGGAATTGCCCACCGCGCGCCAGAAGCCCACGGGCACCGCGAGATCGGCCAGATAGCCCTCCACGCGATAGGCGCCGAAGCGATAGGGCTGGTCGGCCAGCCCCTCGACATGGCCCTGATCCGGTCCGGGCGGAGCGAAGCCCGACATTCGCTGCATCGCCTGCCGCGTCACCGAAGGCGCGGCGACCTTGGCGTCGAAGGCCGTCACGCGCCCCTCGGCCACGGTCCCGCGCATCCGCGCGATCGCGGCGGGGCGGAAGAAGCCATGGCTGAAATCCTCCTCCCGGCTCCAGGTGAGCAGGATCGGGGTGCCGGGCATCTCGGCGGCGATGCGGGCGGCGAGGACGGTGAAATCGGTCTCGGCGCGCCGGCCGAAGCCCCCGCCCATCATCGGCGTGTGCAGCACGATTCGGTCCGGATCCAGGCCCACGGCCTCGGCCGCCTTCTCGGCGTGCAGGACGGGCGCCTGGTTGCCCGACCAGAGTTCCAGCCTGGCGCCGGTGAAGAGCGCGGCCGCGCCCATCGGCTCCATGGTGGCATGGTGCAGGAAGGGCACGCGGTATTCCGCTTCTATAACGGTCCCGGCGTCGGCGAGGGCCGCGTCGGCATCGCCGTCGTTGCGCCGGCGCGAGTTGCGCCGGGTGTCGAAGGCCGCGGCGATGCTGTCGAACATGTCTTCGGTGGTGTCGGGGTACGGCGCCGGGCCCCACTCCACGCTCACCGCCTCGGCGGCCTGCATCGCCTCCCATGTGGTGCGGGCCACCACGGCGATGCCGGTGCCGAGGTCTATCACGCGCTCGACGCCCGGCATTGCGAGCGCGGGCTCGGGATCGAAGCCCGTCATCTCGCCACCCAGATGCGGATTCATCCGGACCGTGGCGAAGCGCATCCCCGGCAGGCGGACATCGAGCGCGTACTCTGCCGTTCCCGTCGCCTTTGCGAGCATGTCCACCCGCGGCATCGACCGGCCGAGAAACCGCCATTCCTCCGGAGACCGGAGCGTAACAGCGGGCGGATCGACGCGGGCGGCGGCCTCGGCGAGCTCACCATAGGCGATCACGGTGCCGTCGGGGCCGATCACGTTGCCGTCCTGCGTCGCCAGCTCGGCCACCGGCACGCCCAGGCGCTCCGCCGCCGCCGCCTTCAGGGCCTCGCGCGCGGCGGCGCCAGCCATGCGCAGCCGCACGAACCCGTCCAGCGTCGAGGTCGAGCCGCCGGTCACCTGCAACTGCATGACCTTGCCCACGCGGCCCAGCGTGTCCGCAAGGGCCGATTGCCAGCCGCTCAGCCCCTCGGGATGATACCGCCACTCGCCGCGCAGCAGCGCCGAGTTGTAATAGGCCTGCGCCGGCGGGCCGTGCAGCACCCGCACATCCTCCCAGGCGAGATCGAGCTCCTCGGCCACCAGCGCGGCGAGGGTGGTGTGGATGCCCTGGCCCATCTCCGCGCGCGGCGTGATGATCGTGGTGCCGCTCTGGTCAACGATGACGAAGGGGTTGAGGCTTGCCCCGGCCTCGGCGGTCAGCGGGTTCGGCGCGGGTCTGTGCAGATGCCAGACCCCGAAGGCGACGCCGCCGGCGACGGCGGCCGAACCGATCAGGAAGGTCCGGCGGGCGATTCTCGCTGCGCGTCCCATGGCTCAGGCCTCCTGCAGGCGCGCGGCCGCGGCACGGATCGCCGCGCGGATCGCGGAATAGGTGCCGCAGCGGCAGAGGTTCAGCGCCATCGCGGCCTCGATTTCGGCGTCCGAGGGCGCCGGGGTCTCGGCCAGCAGCGCCGCGGCGGCCATGATCTGGCCCGACTGGCAATAGCCGCACTGCGCCACCTGATGCTCGATCCAGGCCTGCTGGATCGGGGCTGGCGCCTCCGGCGTGCCGAGGCCCTCGATCGTTGTCACCTCGCCGTCGACATCCGCAAGTGCCAGCTGGCAGGACTGGACGGGCGCACCGTCCACATGCACCGTGCAGGCCCCGCAGGCGGCAACCCCGCAACCGTATTTCGTGCCGGTGAGATTGAGCCCGTCGCGCAGGACCCACAGCAGGGGCATGTCGCCCGGCAGATCAACCGTATGGGTCTGCCCGTTCACGCGCAGGGTGAAGGCCATGGTGCTCGCTCCGTGCTGTCCTGCCGGGGCAGATAGCGGCCCGCTGCGCGCTTTCCAACGCTGCCGTGGCGTCAGACCACGACCACGCGCGTGCCACGGCCCACCCGGCCATAGAGGTCGATGACGTCATGCTGCAGCATCCGGAAGCAGCCCGAGGAGGCGCGCCGCCCGATCGAGCGCCATTCCGGCGTGCCGTGGATGCGGATGCCCTCGTCGATGCCGGTGGGGATGGTACGCAGATAGAGCGCCCGTGCTCCCAGCGGGTTCGACAGCCCGCCGGGCTGCCCGTCGGCCCACCGCTCCAGCGACGGGTCGCGCTCGATCATCGACTCGGTGGGCGTCCAGGTGGGCCAGCGCGCGGTGCGGTAGATCTCGGCCTCGCCCGTCCAGCCCAGCCCCTCGCGGCCGACGCTGATGCCGTAGCGCAGGGCGAATCCGTCCTCCAGCACCAGATGCAACAGCCCGTTGTCGGCATGGATCACGATGGTACCCGGCACCTCGTCGGTCTCGAAGCGCACCACCTGCCGGCGCAGCCATTCCGGCACGTCCTCGATCGGGGTCCGCGGAAGCGTGAACGCGCCGTCGCGGCGCGCAGCGTAGGAGATGTCGTCGAAAGCGGGGGGCTCGGGCGGCAGGCCCTCCATGCATCCGGCGAGGAGGGCCGTGCCCCCCAACCCAAGCAGGAGCTTGCGACGATTCATCATTCCTCGTTCTCCCACATTCTCCCACGGGCCCGGGGCGGCACGGGCTTCACCCTGCCATGGTGGGAACGCCCGGGTTGCGATTCCGTTCCTGTTACCCGTCGAGTTTGCAGGGCTTTCGCCGGATCGGCAAGCTCAGGTCACGGCCGCGCGCCGATGAAACTCGGGCCGGTCCCAGGCGCCGTGCGCCATCACCTCGGCCAGCACCTCGACGGCGCGGGCGACGTCCTCGGGGGTCAGGTAGAGCGGCGTGAAGCCGAAGCGCAGGATGTCGGGGGCGCGGAAATCGCCGATCACGCCGCGGGCGATCAGCGCCTGCATGATCGCATAGCCGTCGGGATGGCGGAAGCTGACCTGGCTGCCGCGGGCTGCCGCATCGCGCGGCGAGGCCAGCACGAGGTCGGGGCAGGCGGCCTCGACCCCGGCGATGAAGGCCTCCGACAGTTCGATCGACCGGGCGCGCAGATCCTGCATGTCGACCTCGTCCCAGACATCGAGTGCGGCCTCGAGCGCGGCCAGTTGCAGCACCGGCGGGGTGCCCACCCGCATCCGCTCCACCCCGCGGCCGGGCCGGTAGTCGAGGTCGAAGGCGAAGGGTGCGGCATGCCCGAGCCAGCCCGAGAGCGCCGGCACCGCCGCCTCGGCATGGCGCGGCGCGACATAGATGAAGGCCGGCCCGCCGGGGCCCGAATTGAGATACTTGTAGGTGCAGCCGACGGCGAAATCCGCCCCCGCGCCGGCCACGTCCACCGGCAGCGCGCCGGCGGAATGGGCAAGATCCCACACCGTCAGCGCCCCCACCGCATGGGCGCGTTCGGTCAGAGCGGCCATGTCATGCAGCCGCCCGGTGCGGTAATCGACCTCGGTGAGCATCAGCACCGCCACCGTCTCGTCCAGCGCCTCGGCCACCGCCTCGGGCGGCACTGTGCGCAGGCTGTGGCCGTCGCCCAGAAGCTTCACCAGCCCGTCGGCCATGTAGAGATCGGAGGGAAAGTTGCCGGTGTCCGACAGGATCACCCGGCGCGTCGGGTTCAGCTTCAGCGCCGCCGCCAGCGCCTGCCAGACCTTGATCGACAGCGTGTCGCCCATCACCACGCTGCCCGGCTCGGCGCCGATCAGCCGACCGATGCGGTCGCCCACGCGGCGTGGCTGCTCCATCCATCCGGCGGCGTTCCAGCCGCGGATCAGAAGCGCACCCCATTCCTCCTCGACCACCCGGGCCAGCCTCTGCGAAGCGCCGCGCGGCAGCGGCCCCAGCGAGTTGCCGTCGAGATAGATCACCCCCTCGGGCAGGTTGAACAACGCGCGGGTCTTAGCGAAATCGGTCATGGCGCCCTCCGGTCCGGCCTGTGCCCGATGTGGCGCCTCCGGGCCCGTGCGGTCAAGCGCCCGGCGAGTGCAGGCTGCCGCCGCGCCGCCGGCAGGATCGCCTTGCGCCGGTGCCTCGGTGGTGGTTCCAGTGGCGGCATGGAACGTCTCGATTCCCCGCCGGTCTGGCTTGCCGCCTTCCTCGCGCTCGCCTGGGCGCAGTCCGCCCTCCTGCCCACGCCCTGGGCCGGCGACTGGGCGGCCACTGCCGGCGGCGTCATCGCGCTGATTGGAGCCGGGCTGATGCTGGCGGCGATCCCGCCCTTCCTGCGCGCCCGCACCACCGTGGTCCCCCACAAGATGCCGTCGGCGCTGGTGACCTCCGGCATCTTCCGCTTCAGCCGCAACCCCATCTATCTGGGCGATGTGCTGATCCTGGCGGGGCTGGTGATCCGCTGGCAGGCCTGGCCGATGCTTCTGCTCGTCCCGCTTTTCGTCGTGATCCTCACCCGCCGCTTCATCGAGCCCGAGGAAGCCCGGCTGCGGGCCGCCTTCGGCCGCGATTTCGAGGCCTGGGCGGCCCGCACCCGCCGCTGGATCTGAGGCGCCCATGTCGTTTCGCGACCCGCTTGTGAAAGATTGTTGCGTTCGCTAAGAGGGCGCGGCCTGCGCAGGGTGCCGCGATGCAGCGGTGCCGCACCATCTGATCCGGGGGACGACCGTGAAGATCGGAACGCCGAAAGAGATTATCGAGGGGGAAGCGCGCGTTGCGATGACGCCAGACAGCGCGTTGCAACTGCAGAAACTGGGCCACAGCTGCGCCATCGAATCCGGTGCTGGCGCCAAGGCCGGGTTTTCCGACGCCGCCTATGCCGAGGCCGGTGTCGAGGTGCTGCCCGATGCCGAGGCGCTGTGGGCGGCGGCGGATGTGGTGGCCAAGGTGCGCGAGCCTTCGGAGGCCGAGCTCCGCCGCCTGCGCAAGGGCCAGACTCTGATCTCCTTCTTCTGGCCGGCGCAGAACGAGAAGGCGCTGGAGATCGCGAAGGAGCAGGGTGCCACCGTCATCGCGATGGACATGGTGCCGCGCATCTCCCGCGCCCAGAAGATGGACGCGCTGTCGTCGATGGCCAACATCGCCGGCTACCGCGCGGTGATCGAGGCCGGCAACAACTTCGGACGTTTCTTCACCGGCCAGGTCACCGCCGCCGGAAAGGTGCCGCCGGCGAAGGTGCTGGTGGTCGGCGCCGGCGTGGCCGGGCTCGCCGCCATCGGCACGGCCACGAGC
>PUNI01000449.1 GCA_003551745.1 Paracoccaceae bacterium
CCGGCGGCGCCGCGGCAGCCCGCCCGCCCGCCCGCCCCGCCCCGCTGCGGCGCCGGGCAGACGAGGCCGCCGGGGCCGCCGGGGCCGCGCGCCGCGGTTCGACCGCGCCCGGTGTGCTGCCCGCGATGGTCCGGGGGGCGTTGATGGAGGCCGAGACTGTGGTGGTGGGCTCGGGCTCGGGCGGGGCGGCGGTGGCGGCCCGGCTGGCCGAGGCGGGCCGGTCGGTGGTGGTGGTGGAGGCGGGCGGCAGTGATGCCGGCCCCTTCATCCGGATGCCGGGGGCGCTCTCCTACCCGATGAACATGGCCCGCTATGACTGGGGATTCCGCACCGAGCCCGAGCTGGGCCTTGGCGGGCGGCGGCTGGCCTGCCCGCGCGGCAAGGTGATCGGCGGCTCGTCCTCGATCAACGGGATGGTCTGGGTGCGCGGGCATGCCTGCGACTTCGATCACTGGGCCGAGGCCGGCGCCGCCGGCTGGGCCTTTGCCGATGTGCTGCCCTATTTCCGGCGCCTCGAATGCTGGCACGGGGAGACGGGAGACCAGGCCTGGCGGGGCCGCAACGGACCGGTGCATGTCACCCGGGGGGCGCGGCAGAACCCGCTCTTCGCCGCCTTCGTCGCGGCGGGTCGACAGGCCGGCTATCCGCTCACCGAGGATTACAACGGCCGCCAGCAGGAGGGCTTCGGCGCCATGGAGGCGACGATCTGGGAGGGCCGGCGCTGGTCCACCGCCATGGCCTATCTGCGGCCGGCGCTGCGCAGCGGCCGGCTGCGGCTGATCCGCGGCGAGGCGCGGCGCGTCGTCTTCGAGGGGCGGCGCGCGGTGGGGGTGGAGGTGGCGCGGCGCGGCGGCGTGGAGGTGATCCGGGCCGGCCGCGAGGTGGTTCTGGCGGCGAGCGCGATCAACACGCCGAAGCTGCTGATGCTCTCGGGCATCGGGCCGGGGGCGCATCTGGCCGGGCATGGCATCCCGGTTCTGGCCGACCGGCCGGGGGTGGGCGCCAATCTGCAGGACCATCTGGAGGTCTATGTCCAGTATGCCGCGGCCCGGCCGGTGACGTTGTGGCGCTACTGGAACCTTCCCGGCAAGGCCTGGGTGGGGGCGCGCTGGCTGCTGACCGGGCGCGGGCCGGGGGCGTCGAACCAGTTCGAGGCCTGCGGCTTCATCCGGTCGGCCGCCGGGGTCGCCTATCCCGACATCCAGATGCATTTCCTGCCGCTGGCCGTCAGCTATGACGGGCGGGCGGCGCATCGCGGGCACGGCTTCCAGGTGCATGTGGGCCCGATGCGCTCGCAGAGCCGCGGCGCGGTGCGGCTGCGCTCGCCCCGGCCGGAAGATCCGCCGTCGATCCGCTTCAACTACATGTCCCACCCCGACGACCGGGCCGAGTTCCGTGCTTGCATCCGCCTGACGCGCGAGATCATGGCGCAGCCGGCGATGGCCGGGTTCGTGGCGCGCGAGATCAGCCCCGGGCCGCAGGCGGTGGAGGACGCTGAACTCGACGCCTTCGTGCGCGCGCATGCGGAAAGCGCCTATCACCCCTGCGGCACCGCTCGCATGGGGCGGGCGGACGACGCGCGCGCCGTGGTCGACCTCGAGGGCCGGGTGATTGGGGTCGCGGGGCTGCGGGTGGCCGACAGTTCGGTGTTTCCGCGCATCACCAACGGCAATCTCAACGCGCCCTCGATCCTCGTCGGCGAGAAGATGGCCGATCACATCCTGGGCCGCGCGCCCCTGCCGCGCGAGAACCTCGAGCCCTGGCTGCACCCGCGCTGGCATGCGGCCCAGCGGTGACAGGTTAACGAAATATTAACCATCCTTCCGGGAGTGCCTCATTCTCGCCCCGATTCGCGCTACGCTTCGCGGGATGGTGTGGGGAAGGGCAAGCGTGGCCGCCGCGGTGGGCCTCGGCATCGGGCTGTGGGCCGGGGCGCATTGGCTGGGCGGTGCGGGAGCGCCAGTGGCGGCCGGCGCCTTGCCGGGGCCGGGCGTCATCGCCGGGCAGGCCGAGGTCTGGGATGGCGACACGCTGCGCATCGGCAGCACCCGCATCCGCATCCAGGGCATCGACGCGCCGGAACTTGGCGACCTCTGCCAGCGGCCCGACGGCAGCGGCTGGGACTGCGGGGCGTGGAGCGCGCAGCTGGCGCGCGAGCGTTTCGGGGGGCGCTGGATCGAGTGCCAGGACCTCGGCGAACGCAGCTATGATCGCGTGGTCGCGCGCTGCAGCGACGGGGCGGAGGATTTCGCCGAGGTCATGCTGCGCGCCGGAGCGGCCTGGGCCTGCGAACGCTATGCGCTGAGGCATCCGCATTCGCAGGGCTACATGGCGCTGGAGGCGGCCGCCGCGACGCGCGGGAAGGGGATCTTCGCGGGCCCGCGTCCGCCGCGGGCGGGCTTCTGCCAGCCGGTGGACGGGCGCAGCGCGGCTGCGCCGGCAGAGGATGTGACGGCCGCCGCCACAACCGCGGCGGTCGGCGACTGCACCATCAAGGGCAACATCAACCGCGCCGGCGAGCGGATCTATCACATGCCCGGGCAGGCGCATTACGACGCGGTGGTGATCCGCCCCGAATTCGGCCAGCGCTGGTTCTGCAGCGAGGCCGAGGCACAGGCGGCCGGCTGGCGGCGATCGCGGCGCTGAGCTGCGCCGCTGCACAGCACTCGTGCGGATGCGCGCGCGCCTGGGGCTGGCGCCCGGCGTCATGGACCCTCATGTTCCGGGCGTCATGCGTGAAAGCCCTCGATCCCAGAACGATCTCGCAACCCGCGCCGGGCTGCCCGAGGCCCTTCAGGTCCTGGTCCGCCAGTATCCCCGCGACATCTGGCAGAGCCACCGCAATTTCGACGCGCTGACGCGCTTCTGGCTGGAACGCCACCTGATGTTCCGGCAGCTGCTCGACCGGCTGCGCGGCGAGACCGAGACGCTGCTCGACGGCAACGCCGAGGCGCGCGGTGTGGGCGCGCGGACCTCGCGGCTGACCGGCTTCCTGCTGGGCGAACTCCACGGCCACCACCAGATCGAGGACGTGCATTACTTCCCGGTTCTGGCGCGGCTGGAACCCCGGCTGGCGGCCGGGTTCGAGCTGCTGGACAGCGATCACCACGCGCTCGACGGGCATCTGCACGACCTTGCCGACAGCACCAACGACCTGCTGCGGGCGATCGTCGATGGGCAGCAAGCGCCGGCCCGCGATGCGGCCGGGGCGCTGCAGGCCCGGCTGGCGGGCTTCGAAGGGTTCCTCGACCGGCACCTGATCGACGAGGAGGAACTGGTGATCCCGACAATCCTGCACCACGCGCCGCGCTTCTAGGCGCTGCGCAGCCATGCCAGCGCTGCGGCGTGGATCTCGGTGTTGGCGGCGGCGATGACGCGGCCGCCGCCATGGGCTGGCCCGCCCTGCCAATCGGTCACCACGCCGCCGGCGGCGGTGATGACCGCGATCGGCGCGTGGATGTCATGGGCGTGCAGCCCGGCTTCGACCACCAGATCGATCTGTCCGGCGGCGACGAGGGCGTAGGCATAGCAATCCATGCCGTAGCGGGTCAGCCGGACCTGCCCGGCCAGCGCCTCGAACGCCGCCCGCTCGGCCGGCGTACCGATCTCGGGGAAGGTGGTGAAAAGGATCGCTTCCGAGAGGGGCCGGGGCGGCCGGGTGGCGAGCGAAGCCTGCCCGTGCGGGCCCTCGAAGCGGCTGAGGCCGAGGCCGCCGAGAAAGCGTTCGCCGATGTAGGGCTGGTCGATGAGGCCGAACCGCGGGCCGCTGGCATCGGACAGCGCGATCAGCACGCCCCAGGTGGGCGTGCCGGCCAGAAATCCGCGCGTGCCGTCGATCGGGTCGATCACCCAGGTCAGGCCGCTGCGGCCCGAGGTGGCGCCGCCTTCCTCGCCGAGCACGGCATCGTCGGGCCGGCGCCGCGCCAGCACCGCTCGCATCGCTGCCTCGGCCGCGTGATCGGCGGCGGTGACCGGATCGAAGCCGGTCTGGGCCTTGTTCTCGGCATCGAGGCCGAGGCGGCGGAAATGGGGCAGCGTGGCCGCGCGGGCCTCGTCTGCCATCGCGATGGCGGTGTCGAGCAGATCCTGCCGATAGGCGTCGGCGCTGTCCGGGCTGCTCGCACCCGCCGCGCCGCTTTCAGGCTGGCTCACCCTCGCGCCCCGCGCTTGCCGATACCGACGCAGCGCTAGAGCGCTCCCGCCGCCCGGTCAAGGACGGCAGGTGCAGGGCCTGGCGCGCATCGCAGGCGGCTGCGCTCAGGCGGCCGCCGCGTCGCCCAGCACCCGGGCGAGATCGAAGAGCCGGCGACGCTGGGTCTCCGGGATCGCGTAATAGGCGCGCAGAAGCTCCAGCGCCTCCTTGTCGGCCAGCATGTCGGCACCGGTGCCATGGGGCGCCACGCCTTCGGCGACCGCCTCGATGCCCTCGAAGAAGAAGCCGACGCCAACATCGAGCGCGCTGGCGATGTCCCACAACCGCGACGCGCTGACCCGGTTCATGCCGGTTTCGTATTTCTGGATCTGCTGGAACTTGATGCCCACGGCATCGGCCAGCTGCTGCTGGGTCATGCCGGTCAGCCAGCGGCGGTGCCGGATGCGTTTCCCGACATGCACGTCAACAGGGTGTTTCATCAGCTTCTTCCTTTCCCCCAAGTAAAGACCACATCGATACTCACCGGCTATGCAGCAAGTTTCGTGCCAAACTGGACTCCCCTTCGAATTTTTTTCTTGGCGGCGTCGGGCCAATCCAGGAAGGCACGCCCCGATGCCCGCAGAGGTTGCGAGAGGGTTAACACCGCTGGCTGAGTTTTGCGGTCTGCCACTCGCGCCAAACTTGTTTCGCATTCTGCACTGCGTTTTGCAAGGTTCGCGCCACAGGGGTGCTGGCGCCACCCGGAAAGCTGCGCTAGCCCTGCCGCAAGGCCTGCGGGGCCAAGGCGAGAGAGGCGAGGGAAGCGGGAATGCGGCGGATCGTGATCGACGCGCTGGGAGCCGAGCCGCGACTTCAGGATGACGCGCCCCAGCCAAGGCCCGGGCCCGGAGAGGTGGCCGTTCGGGTGCGCGCCTGCGGGCTCAACTTCGCCGATCTTCTCATGATTCAGGGCCGCTATCAGGAGAAGCGCCCGCCGCCGTTCACGCCGGGGATGGAGGTGGCGGGCGAGCTGCTGGCGCTGGGCGATGGCGTGGCCGGCCTCGCTCCCGGCCAGCGCGTGGCCGGGTTTCCTGGCCATGGCGGGCTCGCCGAGGTGGCGGTGGTGCCGGCGGAGCGCTGCGTGCCGCTCCCCGGCCCTATGGACGACGTGACCGGCGCCGCCTTCCAGGTCGCCTATGGCACCTCGCATCTGGCGCTGACCGACGCCGCCCGCCTGCGTGCCGGCGAGACGCTGGTGGTGCTGGGGGCGGCGGGCGGCGTCGGGCTCAGCGCGGTGGAGATCGGCAGCCGGCTCGGCGCCCGGGTCGTGGCGGTGGCCCGCGGCGTCGGCAAGCTGGCGGTCGCCGAAGCGGCCGGGGCGCGGCACCTGGTCGACAGCGACAGCGCCGATCTGCGGGCGGAGATAAAGCAGCTCGGTGGGGCCGATGTCGTCTATGACCCTGTCGGGGGCGACGCCTTCATGGCGGCGCTGCGGGCGACGCGGCCGGGCGGGCGACTTCTCGTGATCGGCTTCGCCGGCGGCGCCGTGCAGCAGATCCCGGCCAACCTGCTCCTGGTCAAGAACCTGCAGGTGATCGGCTTCTACTGGGGCGGCTATCTGGGATTCGCGCCCGACCGGCTGACTGCGAGCCTCGCCGAGTTGCTCGCCTGGCACGGGAAGGGCCATCTCAGCCCGCATGTCAGCCATGTGCTGCCGCTGGAGCGGGCTGCAGAGGGCCTTGCGCTGCTGCGTGACCGCCGCTCTACCGGCAAGGTGGTGGTCACGCCCTGAGCGCCGCCGCCGACGGCCCACGGATTCGTTAGCGATGGCCGCCGGAAACGCTTGAAATGCGAACTGTGGCGGACAATATTACCCCAAAGCGATTTCCGAGCGGGAACCGCCCAGTCGAGGTTTGACGGAGGAAACTGATGGCCGAGTATCAGACGATGCGCCGCACGGCGACCGGCGTAGGTGCCGCGCAGATCGATGAGGGGCTGCGCGCCCACATGAACAAGGTCTACGGGCTCATGTCCGTGGCCATGGTGCTGACCGGTGGCGTGGCGTGGGCCGTGGGCACCTCGCCGGCGCTTCTGTCGATCTTCCGCGATCCGCAGACCCTCCAGCCCAACATTCTCGGCTGGATCGTCATGTTCGCGCCGCTGATCTTCGTCTTCGGTCTTGCCGGCATGATCAACCGGATGTCTGCGGCAACCGCGCAGCTGGCCTTCTATGGCTTCGCCGCCGTGATGGGCCTGTCGATCAGCTGGATCTTCGTCGCCTTCACCGGGATCTCGATCGCACAGACCTTCCTCGTCACCGCGATTGCCTTCGCGGGGCTCAGCCTCTGGGGCTACACCACGAAGAAGGATCTCTCGGGCTGGGGCACCTTCCTGATCATGGGCGTGATCGGCCTGATCGTGGCGATGATCATCAACATCTTCCTCGCCTCGCCGGCGATCATGTTCGCCGTGTCGATCCTCGGCGTGCTGATCTTCGCCGGGCTGACGGCCTATGACACGCAGTCGATCAAGAACGAGTACATCCAGAATGCTGCGGCCGGGAATCAGGAATGGCTGGAGAAGTCGGCGATCATGGGCGCCCTGCGCCTCTACCTCGACTTCATCAACATGTTCATGTTCCTTCTGCAGTTCCTCGGCCAGCGCGAGTGATCGCGGCCGCAGGGCGATGAACAGGGCCGGCCCCCGGGGGCCGGCCTTTCTGATTCGAGGCCCGCGGTGCGCGGGGCAAGCGGCAGCAATGCCGCGGGTCGCCGGCCAAGCATGCGTCCGGGCGGCCTGTGCATCGCAGAACCGCTCGGTAAGGAGGCCCGCCAGGGTTTGCGGCAAGAACTGCGGTGCGAGGGAGCCACGCGCAGGTGACCGCTCCGGCTCGGGTTGCCGTGTCATCCAGTCTTAGGAAGACCCAGCCGAGCCGCGAGGTCGGACAGCGCGGCCTGGCCGGGGTCGTCCCAGGGC
>PUNI01000284.1 GCA_003551745.1 Paracoccaceae bacterium
CACACCGGCGATCGGCACCGTCCACGCCAGCGTGTCGCCCATGGGCCAGCCGGCGCGGTCGGCGGCCAGCATGGCGCCGATGAAGAACACGTTCAGAAGCGTCGGCGTGGCGGCGGCAGCCACGAAGCGCCCCATCGCGTTCAGCACTCCGGACAGCAGCGCGGCAAGCGAGATGAAGAGGATGTAGGGAAAGCAGATGCGCCCGTAGTGCACGGCAAGATCGAAGCGCTCGTCGCCCAGAAAGCCCCCCGCCATGGCCAGCACCAGCCAGGGCATGGCCGCCAGCGCGACGAGCGTGAAGACGATCAGCAGGCTGGCGAGCCCCGCGAAGGCGTCGCGGGCAAAGCCCGTCGCGTCCTCCCCGGCCTGCAGCCGCTTGGCATACATCGGCACGAAGGCGACGGTGAAGGCGCCCTCGGCGAAGAAGCGACGGAACATGTTGGGCAGGGTGAAGGCGATCAGGAAGGCCTCGGCCACCGGCCCCGCGCCCAGAAAGGCCGCGATCAGTACGTCGCGCACGAAGCCCGCGACGCGGCTGACGAAGGTCCAGACGCTGACGGTGAGGAAGGCGGCCAGCAGCCGGATCTGCCTCATTGCGCGCCGGCGCGCTCGGCCCCGGCCGCGATCGCGGCGCGCAGCTTCTTCTCCAGCGCCTCCTGCCGGGCCTTGGCGTGCAGCTTCAGCCCGAACATGTCCTTGACATAGAAGCTGTCCACTGCCTGAAGCCCGTAGGTGGCGATCACCGCCGAGGCGATCTGGATGTTCGAGGCGGCGAGCGTGCGGGTGAGATCATAAAGCAGGCCCGGCCGGTCGCGGGTGTCGACCTCGATGATGGTGTAGATGTCCGAGCCCTCGTTGTCGAAGGTGATCGAGGTCGGCAACCGGAACGGCCGCTCGCGCCGCTTGACCTTGTCGCGGGCCTGCAGCGCTTCGCCGGCCATCACCTCGCCTGCGAAGGTGCGCGCGATCATCTTGCGCAGCCGGGGCAGCCGGCCGGCCTCGTAGGGGTGGCCCTCGATGTCCTGAATCCAGAAGACGGCGGTGGCATAGCCGTCCTTCGAGGTGTAGGTGCGCGCGTCCACAACATTGGCACCGACGAGCGCGAGCGCCCCGGCCAGCCGCGAGAATATCCCCGGATGGTCGGCCAGTGCAAAGCAGGCGCGGGTCGCGTCGCGGTCCATGTCGGGGTGCAGGTCGATGCGGATCTCGTCGTCGCCGATCCCGCGCAGCAGATGGGCGAAGATCACATGGGTCTCGGTGGGAAGCCCCTGCCAGTAGGGGCCGTAATGCCGCGCCATCTCGGCGCGCAACTCGGGCCGTGTCCAGTCGGCCAGCGCCTCGCGCAGCGCCCGCTTTGCCTCGTCCTCGCGCTTCTCGCGGTTGAGATCCTCCAGCCCCGTTTCCAGCGCGTCGGCCGTGACCTTGTAGAGCCGGCGCAGCAGCATCGCCTTCCAGTTGTTCCAGGTGCCGGGCCCCACGCCGCGGATGTCGCAGACCGTCAGCACCGTCAGCAGGTCGAGCCGCTTCCTCGTGCGCACGGCCTTGGCGAAGTCGCGCACCGTGCGCGGATCGGCGATGTCGCGCTTCTGCGCCATGTCGGACATCAGCAGATGCTGGCGCACCAGCCATTCCACCGTGTCGGCATCCTCGGCGTTCAGCCGGAAGCGGGGGGCAAGCCGGCGGGCGATGCGGGCCCCGACCACGGAATGATGCTCGGGCAGGCCCTTGCCGATGTCGTGCAGGAGCAGGGCCAGATAGAGCACGCGCCGGTTCAGCCCGTCCTCGAGGATGCGGCTGGCCACGGGCAGCTCCTCGCCCAGCTCGCCCCGTTCGAGCTGGGCCAGCACCGAGATGCACTGGATGGTGTGCTCGTCGACCGTGAAGTGGTGATAGACGTTGAACTGCATCATCGCCACGATGCGGCCGAACTCGGGGATGAAGGCCCCCAGCACACCGAGCTCGTTCATCCGCCGCAGCGCCCGCTCTGGGTTGCCGTGCTTCAGGAGCAGGTCGAGGAAGATCCGGTTGGCCTCGGCGCTCTCGCGGATGTCGGCCAGCAGCGGCAGGCTGGCGGCCACCAGCCGCATCGCGTCGGGGTGGATCAGCAGGCCGGTGCGCAGCGCCTCCTCGAAGATGCGCAGCAGGTTCAGCGGATCGGCGAGAAAGGCGTCGGCATCCTGCACCGCCAGTCGGCCATGACGCTCCACATAGCCGGCCCGCACCTTGCGGCGGCGCTTGAACAGCCGTTCCAGCCCCGGGGCGCGCTTCACATGGGCCGTTTCCAGCGCCGTCAGGAAGATGCGGGTCAGCTCGCCGACCTGGGTGGCATGGCGGAAATAGTCCTGCATGAAATGCTCGACGGCGCGGCGGCCGCCGGCATCCTGATAGCCCATGCGCTCGGCCACCTCGACCTGCATGTCGAAGGTCAGCTGATCGGCCGCCCGGCCGGCGATGAAATGCAGATGGCAGCGAACCGCCCAGAGAAACGTCTCGGCCTCGCGGAAGCTGCGATACTCCTGCTCGCTGAACATGCCCAGCGGGACAAGCTCGGCCGCCGTGTCGACGCGGTGCAGGTATTTCGCGATCCAGTAGAGCGTCTGCAGGTCGCGCAGCCCGCCCTTGCCCTCCTTGACGTTCGGCTCCAGCACATAGCGCTGGCCGCCCTGGCGCCGATGCCGCTCGTCGCGCTCGGCCAGCTTGGCCTCGATGAACTCGCGGGCGCTGTTGCGGAAGAGATCGGACCACAGCCGCTCCTTCAGCTCCTCGGCCAGCGCCGCATGGCCGCACAGGAGCCGATGCTCGAGCAGCGCCGTGCGGATGGTGATGTCGTCCCGGCCGAGGCGGATGCAGTCACCGACCGTGCGGGTGGCATGGCCCACCTTCAGCTTGAGGTCCCACAGCATGTAGAGGGTGGACTCGACCACGCTTTCGGCCCAGCCCGTGATCTTCCACGGCGTCAGGAACAGCAGATCCACGTCGGAATGCGGGGCCATCTCGGCGCGGCCGTAGCCGCCGACGGCCAGGACCGCGAGCCGCTCGCCCTCGGTCGGGTTGGGCAGCGGGTGCAGATGGCGTATCGCCACATCGAGCGCTGTCAGCACGAGCGCATCGACCAGCGCGGTCTGCGCCGTCACCAGCCCGCGCGCTGCGCGCGGCTCGGCCCGGAAGGCGGCCTCGAGCGCGGCCTCCCCGCGGGTGCGGGCCGCCTGCAACTCGGCCACCGCGGCGGCGCGCTTGCTGCGCGCATCCAGTGCGCCGGCAAGCGCCGCGTCGATGCGGCCCGTCAGCGCCGGGCGGTCGATCAGACGATCGAGCGGGATCAGCGGCGCGGGGTCGTCGGAGGCGTGGGGCGCGGCGTCCGGCTCAGAAGCCGGGGCCGACGAAGCTGCGCGGCGCGGGGTCAATGACGATCACCTGACTGTCGCGGATCTGGGCCACCGCGAGGCCCCGTTCGTTGGTGCCGTCCGGCCGCAGCCGGAACGCGCCGTTGACCCCGGCGAAGCCCGAAGCCTGGGTCAGGGCGGAGCGCCCGAGCGGATCGGACCGGCCCGAGCGGGCCAGCGCGCCCACCGCGGCGATGCCGTCATAGGCCAGCGCCGCGATGGGATGCGGATCGCGGCCGAAGGCGCCGCGGTAGCGGGCGTTGAACTGCGCGGTGAGGCTCGGGTCGGGCAGCGCGAACCAGCCGCCCTGCACGCCGGAGAGCTCCAGCGTGGCCGGCGGGATGTCCCAGCGGGTCAGGCCGATGAACTGATACTCCTGCGGCCGAACTCCGTTCTCGGGCAACAGCTGCATCAGCAGCGGCAGCGCGCCGGCGGAGTTCGAGGTGAAGAAGATCGACTGGGCGGCGTTGCTGCGTGCCATGTCGGCAATCCGCGGCACCGCCTCGACGACGCCCTGCTGCGAGAAGTCGAACCCCTCGACCCCGGCCATGGTGCCGCCCGCGGCCGACACGCCCTGCTGGATCGCCCGCCGGCCGATCTCGCCGGATTCGTTGCGCTCGTAGACAGCCAGTACGCTGCCCTTGCCCTCGCGCTGCGCATAGCTTGCGAGCCGGCGTGCCGTGTTCTCGAAGGTCGGCCCCATGATGAAGACGTTGCCGCCCGCAGCATTCGGGTTGTTGGAAAAGCTCAGCACGCTCACGTTGCTGCCGGCCACGGCCTGCCCGGCGGCGCGGGCCGAGTCGCTGAACACCGGGCCCAGGATGATCTGCGCACCCTCGCTGACGGCCAGGCTGGCCTGCTGCGCGGCGCGTTCGGCGCTGCCGGCCGTGTTGTAGACCCGCAGATCGACGCGCACCCCGGAAAGGTCCGACACGGCCAGTCGCGCCGCGTTCTCAAGGCTCGTGGCCAGCTGCGTGTCTCCGGATTGCCCGGAGCCGCCCGGGACCAGAAGCGCCACGCGGATCGGCGCATCGGGCTCCAGCTGCGGCCCGCGCTCGGGCGCGGCCATCGTGATCGGCTCGCAGGCGGCCAGCCAGAGCGCGGCCGCACCCACCCCAGCCGTGCGCATCAGCCGCCGCAGCAGGCCCGACGGGGCCGGTCGGCCACCCTCGCGCCGCGCGGGGTCCGGATGCGGCAGGTTGCGGGCGCTGGTCAAAACGGCAAACATCGGCAGGGACCTCGCGGATGATCGGCAAGCCTCCGCAGCTTACGCGCTGGCGCCGGGCAAGTAAACTTGAGCGGAGACCGTTACAGCCATGCCTTCCTCGACGCCAGCCGGTTCGGAGGACGCCGCGTCCGGTGCGCCCCGGCGCCCCGAGCCCGGCCTGCATCTGGTGGCCACCCCGATCGGGGCGGCGCGCGACATCACCCTGCATGCGCTCGACGTGCTGCGCGGGGCGGAGGTGCTGGCGGCGGAGGATACCCGCAGCCTGCGCCGGCTGCTGGAGATCCACGGGATTTCGCTGGGCGGCCGGCCGCTCGTCGCCTATCACGACCACAACGGCCCCGAGGTGCGTCCGCGGCTGCTGGCGGCGCTGGCCGAGGGCCGCAGCGTTGCCTATGCCTCCGAGGCCGGCACGCCGCTGGTGGCCGACCCGGGTTATCAGCTGGCGCGGGCCGCGATCGCGGCGGGCCACCGGGTGCTGGCAGCCCCGGGGCCCTCGGCGGTGCTGGCCGCGCTGAGCGTGTCCGGGCTGCCCAGCGACCGCTTCCTGTTTGCGGGGTTCCCGCCGGCGCAGGCCGGGGCCCGGCGGCGCTGGATCGAGGAATTGCGCGCCGTGCCGGCGACGCTCGTGCTCTTCGAATCGCCGCGCCGCGTGGGCCGGCTGTTGGGCGAGCTGGGCGCCGCCTGGGGCGGCATGCGGGAGGCGGCGCTCTGCCGAGAGCTGACGAAACGCTTCGAGGAGGTGCGCCGCGGCACGCTGGCCAGCCTCGCGGCCGAGGTTGCCGCAGCGCCGCCGCGCGGCGAGGTGGTGCTGGTCGTCGACCGCGCCCCTGCCGCGGCCGAGGCAACGCCGGAGACGGTGGAGGAGGCATTGCGCGACCGGCTCGCGCGCATGTCGCTGAAGGCCGCCGTGGCCGAGGTGGCCGCCGAGACGGGCCGGCCGCGGCGCGAGGTCTATCAGGCCGCGCTGCGGCTGGAGGCCGGCGCGTGAGCCGCCGTCTCGCCGGCGCCACCGGCCACCGGGCCGGGCAGGCGGCCGAGGCGATCGTCGCCGCCCGCTATCTGCGCGCAGGCTGCGAGCTGCTGGCCGAACGCTGGCGCGGGCAGGGCGGCGAGATCGACCTGGTACTGCGCCGGGGCGGGGAGGTGATCTTCGTCGAGGTCAAGAAGAGCCGCAGCTTTTCCCGCGCGGCCGAACGCCTGTCGCCCCGGCAGGCGCAGCGGCTGCTCGACGCGGCGGCCGAGTTCCTCGCCGGCCAGCCGCTGGGGCAGGCCACGCCCACGCGCTTCGACGTGGCGCTGGTGGATGCGACCGGTGCGGTCGAGATCATCGAGAACGCGCTCGGCCCCTGAGCCCGGCGGGCGTTGCAACCCGCTGCCGGCTGCGGCATTCATCGCGCAGGTCATGCGGGGGTCGAGATGGGCCTGAAGGTCGCCTTCCAGATGGATCCGGTCGATGCGGTGGACATCGACGCCGACAGCACCTTCCGGCTGGCCGAGGAGGCGCAGGCGCGCGGGCACGAGCTTTTCTACTACCCGCCCGACGCGCTGAGCTATCGCGCCGGCCGCGTCGTCGCCCGCGGCTGGCCCATGGAGTTGCGCCGCGAGAAGGGCGACCATGTGCGCTTCGGCCTGGAGGCCGAGATCGACCTGGCCGAGTGGGATGTGGTCTGGCTTCGCCAGGACCCGCCCTTCGACATGCACTACATCACCACCACGCATCTGCTGGAGATGCTGGCCGGGCAGACACTGGTGGTGAACGATCCGTTCTGGGTGAGGAACGCGCCGGAAAAGCTTATGGTGCTAAGCTTTCCAGATCTGACGCCGCCCACCATGATCGCCCGCGAGTTGCGCGCGATCCGCGCCTTCAAGGCCGAGCACGGCGACATCATCCTCAAGCCGCTCTACGGCAACGGTGGCGCCGGTGTCTTCCGGCTCGACCCCAACGACCGCAACCTCGCCGCGCTGCACGAACTCTTCGCCGGCTTTACCCGCGAGCCGCTGATCGCGCAGAAATTCCTGCCGGCGGTGGCCAAGGGCGACAAGCGGGTGATCCTCGTCGATGGCGAGCCCGTGGGGGCGATCAACCGCATCCCGGCGGTGGGCGAGACGCGCTCGAACCTGCATGTGGGCGGTCGCGCCGAGCCGGTCGCGCTGACCGAGCGCGACCGCGAGATCTGCGCCCGCATCGGTCCGTCCCTGCGCGAGAAGGGGCAGGTCTTCGTCGGGATCGACGTCATCGGCGACTGGCTGACCGAGATCAACGTGACCTCGCCGACCGGCATCCAGGAACTGGAGCGCTTCGACGGGGTCAATGTGGCCGGTCGCATCTGGGAGGCGGTCGAGGCGCGGCGGGCGGCGATGTGAGCCGCGCCACGCCGAGCCTGCAGGCGCGGCTGCTCACCCGGCTGCTGCGGCTGACGGCCCGGCCCGCCCTGGCCCGGGAGACCGCCCCGGCCGCCGCCC
>PUNI01000112.1 GCA_003551745.1 Paracoccaceae bacterium
ATGCGCCGCCAATCACCATGCTGCGTCGTCTCATGTCGTCTCCTTCCGGCCTTTGACCTAGGGGCCGGAAGCGCGCGTTAAAGGTCTCTGCCGTCGGAAGGGCGTGGCGGCGGGCTCGCGCCGCCCTGTCCGTTCCAGCTCTCGATTTCGGCCACGGCCTCGGCTGCGGTGCCGACGAAGCGGAAGAGAGAGAGGTCGCCGGGGTCGATGGTGCCGGAGGCCTCCAGCGCCTCCCAGTCGATGACCCGGCGCCAGTACTCCTCGCCGAAAAGCAGCACCGGCACCGGCTTCATGCGCTGGGTCTGGATCAGGGTCAGGCACTCGAACAGCTCGTCCAGCGTGCCGAAGCCGCCGGGAAACACCACCACCGCCGCCGCCCGCATCAGGAAGTGCATCTTGCGGATCGCGAAGTAGTGAAAATTGAAGCACAGCTCCGGCGTGACATGGCCGTTCGGCGCCTGCTCATGCGGCAGCACGATGTTGAGCCCGACCGACCGGCCGCCGGCCTCCTTGGCGCCGAGATTGCCGGCCTCCATCACGCCGGGTCCGCCTCCGGTGACGATGACGTTCTCGCGCCCGCCCCCGGCGAGGCTGCGTTCGGTGATGATGCGCGCAAAGCGGCGCGCCTGCTCGTAGTAGTCGGCCAGCGCCGCCATCTGTGGCGTCCGCGCCGCGTTGGCCTGGTCGGGCGCCGGGATGCGCGAGCCGCCGAACATCACGACGGTGGAGACGATCCCATGGGCGTCCAGCTCCAGCTCGGGCTTCAGGAGTTCCAGCTGCAGACGCACCGGACGCAACTCGCGCCGCATGAGGAACTCGTCGTCGGCAAAGGCCAGGCGATAGGCGGGCGACCGCGTCTGCGCCGTGTCGGCGATGTGCCGCGCGACCTCGACATCCTCGGGCGAGTCGCGGAACGGATGCCCGCGCCGCGCTGCCCGTCCTGCCCCTGCGTCGTCTTCTGCCAAGGCCTGCCCTCCGCCGATTGCCTCTGCGCCCCGCCGCGTCTATAGCCTCGCGGACCCAGACGCCAGATCACAGCGGAGCCACCCATGACCGTCGATCACGCCGCGCTCGAGGCCGCCATCGAGGATGCCTGGGAGTATCGTGCCGCGATCACCCCGGCCACCACCGGGCCGGTGCGCGACGCCGTCGAGGCCACGCTTGAGGCGCTCGACGGCGGGACGCTGCGCGTCGCCGAGCGGCAGGCGGACGGCACCTGGGTGGTGAACCAGTGGGCCAAGAAGGCGGTGCTTCTGGGCTTCCGCCTGAAGGACATGGAGCTGCACAACGGCGGGCCGCAGGGCGGCGGCTGGTGGGACAAGGTCGACAGCAAGTTCCACGGATGGACGCCGGAGAACTGGCGCGCCGCCGGGTTTCGCGCAGTGCCTACCTGCGTGGTGCGCCGCTCTGCCTATATCGCGCCGGGCGCGGTGCTGATGCCCTGCTTCGTGAACCTCGGCGCCCATGTCGGCGAGGGCAGCATGGTCGACACCTGGGCGACCGTGGGCTCCTGCGCACAGATCGGCCGCAACGTGCATCTCTCCGGTGGCGTCGGCATCGGCGGCGTGCTGGAGCCGATGCAGGCCGGCCCCACCATCATCGAGGACGAGTGTTTCATCGGCGCCCGCTCGGAAGTGGTGGAAGGTGTGATCGTGCGCGAGGGTTCGGTTCTGGGCATGGGGGTGTTCATCGGCCAGTCGACGAAGATCGTCGACCGCGAAAGCGGCGCTGTCAGCTATGGCGAGGTGCCCGCCGGATCGGTGGTCGTGGCGGGCACGATGCCGTCGAAGAACGGCATCAACCTCTACTGCGCGGTGATCGTGAAGCGCGTCGACGCGAGGACCCGCGCCAAGACCTCGATCAACGACCTTCTGCGCGACTGAGCAGCCTAGGCGGCGGCAAGCGCCTCTTCGAGACGCCGCCGGCAGCGGGCGGTATCGCCGACCCGGAGCTTCTCGTCGCTGAAACGCGGGCGCAACCGGCAGCCGCGGCTGGTGCCATCCACGAACTTCATCGCCCAGGTGCCGAAGCGCCGGTGCTCGATTGGACCGTCCCACAGCAGCTGCACGCCGCTGTGCCGGTTGTCGCCACGAATGCGCTCGAAGAGCGCATGGACGTTGTCCTCCTCGCCCTCGATCACCTGGAAGAACTGGTCGCCATCGAAATACAGCGCGCCGGTGATCCCCAGAGCCGGGTTGCGGGCAAGACAGGTGCGCGCCAGTTCCAGCATTTCCGGCGACCGGGCGGGGATGTTGGAGACGCTGCTGTAAGCGAGACTCGTCAGCATTGCTGTCCTCCCACGCCAGTACCTATTCTTGAACTCGAATTATACCACAAGTTGGAGCATCTGTCGCGTGCAAGCGGCTCCGAAGGCGGCGTGTCGCATGCCGGATCGGGTTGCGTTTGCATCGGCCCGGGGCCACGGGTACGGCTTGACGCCGGATGCCGCGGAGAGATCGATGACCGCCCTGCCCGACCCCGTTGCGCTAACGCGCGACCTCGTGCGTTGCCCGACCGTCACGCCTGAGGAAGGCGGCGCGCTGGTTCTGCTGGAGGGTCTGCTCTCGGCCGCCGGCTTCACCTGCCGGCGGGTGGATCGCGGCGGCGTGCCGAACCTCTTCGCCCGCTGGGGGCCGAAGGGGCACCCGCGCAGCTTCGGCTTCAACGGACATACCGATGTGGTGCCGGTGGGCGACCGCGCGGCCTGGACGGTGGAGCCCTTCGGCGGCGAGATCCGCGACGGCAGGCTCTGGGGCCGCGGCGCCTGCGACATGAAATCGGGCGTCGCCGCCTTCGTGGCCGCAGCCATCCGCTTCGTGACCGAGAGCCCGCCCGAGGGCGCGGTGATCCTGGCCATCACCGGCGACGAAGAAGGCAGTTCCACCGACGGTACCCTCGCGCTCCTCGACTGGATGGCGGCCGAGGGCGAGCGGATGAGCGTGTGCATCGTCGGCGAGCCGACCTGTCGGGCGCAGATGGGCGACATGCTGAAGATCGGCCGACGCGGCTCGATGAGCGCGGCGATCACCGCCACCGGCCGACAGGGGCACACGGCCTATCCGCATCTTGCGCTGAACCCGCTGGCCGGGCTGGTGCGTCTGTGCGACCGGCTGGCCAGCTTCGAGCTCGATCTCGGCACCACCCATTTCGACCCGTCGACGCTGGCGCTGACGTCGATCGACACCGGCAACCCGGCCACCAACGTGGTCCCGGCGCGGGCGCGGGCTCTGCTGAACATCCGCTTCAACGATGCCCACAGCTCGGCCGGCCTCACCCGATGGCTGCGCGACGAGGCGGATCTGGTCGCCGAGCAGACGGGCGTCTCCTTCGACGTCGAGGTGCAGGTCTCGGGCGAGAGTTTCCTGACGCCGCCGGGGCCCTTCCCCGACCTGGTCGCCCGGGCCGTCGCGGCCGAGACGAACGCCACGCCGGCCTTCTCGACCTCGGGGGGCACCTCGGATGCGCGCTTCGTCAAGGCACATTGCCCGGTGGTGGAGTTCGGGCTGGTCGGCCGAACCATGCACCAGGTCGACGAGCATGTCGAACTGGCCCACATCCAACGGCTCGAGGCGATCTATCGCCGCATCCTCGCCGACTGGTTCGCCCGCACCGCCTGACGGCGCAGACGCACCCGCGCGTCCGGCTACCGGCGCAGCCGCGCCAGCACGTCCATCGAGACGAAACCGTCGGGCACCATCCCGGCCGAGGCCTGATAGGCCCGCACCGCAGCCACCGTCATCGGCCCCACCCGGCCGTCGATCCCGCCGGTGTCGTAGCCGCGCGCGTTCAGCCGCTGCTGCAGCTCGCGGCGCTCGTCGGCGCTCAGCGGCCGGTCGTCGCGCGGCCAGCTGCCCCGGATCGGCCCACCACCGCGCAGCCGGTCGGCAAGATGACTGATTCCAAGCGCATAGGCGTCGGAGTTGTTGTAGCGCTTGATCACCCGGAAGTTCTCGAAGGCGAGGAAGACCGGCCCGCGCACCCCGGCGGGGAAAAAGAGCTGCGCCTCGCCGCTGGCGGGCAGGCGGGCGCCCTGCACCGGCTGCACGCCGGCCGCGCGCCAGGCGCTCACGTCGCGGCGGCTGCCAGCGGCGGACATGTCGAAGCCGCGCGGCAGGGTGATCTCGACGACCGGCGGCTGGCCGCGCACCCATCCGTGCCGGGCGAGATAGTGGGCGGCCGAGGCGAGCCCGTCGGTGGGATCGTCCGACCAGATGTCGCGACGCCCGTTGCCGCGGAAATCCACCGCATAGGCGAGATAGCTGGTGGGGATGAACTGGGTGTGACCCATCGCGCCCGCCCAGGAACCCACCATCCGCTCGGGCGTGGTGTCGCCGGATTGCAGGATGCGCAGGGCGGCGATCAGCTGGGTCTCGAAGAACTCCTGCCGGCGGCCGTCATAGGCGAGGGTCGACATCGCATCGAGGATCGGCGTGGTGCCGCGCAGGGTGCCATAGGAGCTTTCCAGCCCCCAGACGGCGGCGACCACCTCCTTCTCGACGCCATAGCGCGCCTCGATCTCGTCGAACAGACGCGCGTGCTGGCGCAGCGCCGCGCGGCCGTTCTCGATCCGCGTGCCGGAGACCGCACCGTCGAGATAGGACCATATCGGCCGGGTGAACTCGGGCTGACTGCGGTCGCGCTCGATCACGTCGGGCCGGAAGGAGACGGTGCGGAAGGCGCGCTCGTAGGTCGCCGGCGTGATGCCGGCCGACAGCGCGCGGGGGCGGAACCCGTCGACCCAGCGCTGGAACTCTGCGGGGCGTTGCACCGGGCGGGTCTCCTGCTGGCGAGGCTGGGGGCGGGCGGCCGCGGGCGCCAGGGCCGCCGGCCGCAACTCGGCGAGGCGCGAGCGGTCGGGGGCGTTCGCCACCCCGCACGCCGGCAGAAGGACAAGACTCAGCCCGAGGGCCGTCAGGGTGCTGCGCATGATGTCTCCTGCTCGTCTGCGCCTTTCCCGAAGCGCATGTTGTTGCCGGCAGGATAACGGCAAACCCGGCGCGCGGAAAGCGCCATGATGTGCAGGCTGCGATGCGGCGGAGCTTTGCTAGCGCCGGCGGGTGACCTTGCGTGTCGCGGGCTTCGCGCGGCCCTTGCCCGCCGGTTTCCCCGGCGGGCCCGGGCGCCGCCGGCGGCCGCGTTCGGGCTTCGGCCCGCGGGCGACGGCGGTGCCGTCGAGCTCGATGAGCTCCACCAGAAGCCCGCCGGTGACCGGGTCGGCCTCGGCCAGCCGCACCCTCACCCGGTCGCCAAGGCCGATGGTGAGCCCGGTGTCGGCACCCATCAGGGTCTGCGCGTCTGCGTCGAAGTGGAAGAACTCGTGGCCCAGCGACCGAATCGGCACCAGACCGTCGGCACCGGTCTCCGCAAGCCGGACGAAGAGCCCGAAGCGGGTGACGCCGGAGACCCGGCCCTCGAACTCGCCGCCCACCCGCTCGGCAAGGAAGGCGGCGAGATAGCGGTCGGCGGTGTCGCGCTCGGCCGCCATCGAGCGCCGCTCGGTCTCGGAGATGTGCTTGGCGGTCTCGGCGAGCCGGGCGATCTCGGCCTCGTCGAGACCGTCGTCGCCCCAGCCATGCGCCGAGATCAGCGCGCGGTGCACGATCAGGTCGGCATAGCGACGGATCGGCGAGGTGAAATGCGCGTAGGTCCGCAGCGCCAGCCCGAAATGGCCGAAGTTCTCGGGGTTGTAGTGGGCCTGCGCCATTGCCCGCAGCGTAGCCATGTTGATGAGTTCATCGACCTCGGTGCCCTCGGCCTGCGACAAGAGGCGGTTCAGCGCGCGGGTGTGCAGCACCTGCCCCTTGGCCAGCGCGAGCCCCGAGGCGGCGGCGACCTCGCGCAGCGCCTCGATCTTCTCGGGGTTCGGCTCCTCGTGGACGCGGAACACCAGCGGCTGGCGGCGGGCAATCAGCTCCTCGGCGGCGCAGACATTGGCGAGCACCATGAACTCCTCGATCAACCGGTGCGCCTCCAGCCGCTCGCGGAAGTTGACGGAGACGACGCGGCCATCCGGGGCCAGCTCGATGCGCCGCTCGGGCAGGTCGAGGTCGAGCGGCTGACGCGCCTCGCGGGCGCGGGCGGCGGCCCGATAGGCCGCGAAAAGCGGGCCGACGATGGGCTCGCCGAGTGGCTCGGCGCTTTCATCGGCCGCGGTCTGGAATTCGCCGTAGCTGAGCCCCGTGCGGATGCGCAGCACCGCCCGGGTGAAGCGGTGCGCGATCTTCGCGCCATGGGCGTTCAGCACCATGCGCAGCGCGATCACCGGCCGGTCCGCACCCTCGACGAGCGAACAGAGATCGGCCGACAGCCGCTCGGGCAGCATCGGCACCACACGGTCGGGGAAATAGGTGGAATTGCCCCGCATCTGCGCATCGCGGTCGAGGGCGGAGCCCGGGCGCACGTAGTGGGCGACATCGGCGATCGCGACCCAGACGATATGGCCGCCCGGGTTCTTCGGATCGTCGTCCGACATCGCCAGCACAGCGTCGTCGTGATCGCGCGCGTCGGCCGGGTCGATCGTGATGAAGGGCAGCGCGCGCAGATCCTCGCGCCCTTCCAGCGGCGCGGGCTCGGCCGCCTCGGCCTCGGCCAGCGCCGCATCGGTGAAAGCGTCGGGGATGCCGTGCTGATGGATCGCGATCAGCGAGACGGATTTCGGCGCCGACGGATCGCCCAGCCGCTCGGTGATGCGCGCCTTCGGCAGGCCAAGCCGCGGCGGGCCGGCGGCCTCGGCCTCCACAAGCTCGCCATCCTCGGCACCATGGGTGGCGCCGGCAGCGACGCGCCATTCCTTGTCGGCGCCCTTGTCGACCGGGACGATGCGGCCGCCCTCGGTTTCGGCGCGGAAGATGCCGAGGATCCTGCGAGGCGTGAGGCCGATGCGGCGGATCAGCCGGGCCTCGTACTGGTGGTCGGCCTCGTGGACCGGGAGAAGCTTGGCGAGGATGCAGTCGCCCTCGGCCAGCGCAGGATCGCCCGG
>PUNI01000584.1 GCA_003551745.1 Paracoccaceae bacterium
ATCTCGGCGGGTCTCGTCTATCCGAACCCCAAGGATCCGACGCGCCCGCCGGTGCTGGCCAGCGAGCTTCCGCGCTAGCCGCAGGTAGCCATCAGATCGACGGTGTCGGTGACGTTGAGCGCGTCGGCATGGGTTTCGAGGAAGGTCTCCGCCGCCGCGCGCCCGGCCTCCTTGAGTTGGTGCAGGAGCAGCGGCGTCGCCGCCGTTTTGGTGCGCATCGAAAGCCCCGTCATGATCTCATCGTCGGCGATCATGTGCACCAGCACGCGCTTGAAGGCGCCCTCGGGCACCTGCCCTTCGCTGACCAGGTCCTTCACGAAGGCGATGGCCCGCAACTCGCGCAGCAGCGAGGCGTTGAAGCTGATCTCGTTCACCCTGCTCGCGATGTCCTGCGGCGTGCGGGGCACCTCGTCGCGATAGAGCGGGTTGATGCTCACGATCACGATGTCGTCGGGCAGACCGGGCTCGAACAGCGGGAACAGCGCAGGGTTGCCGGTGAAGCCGCCGTCCCAGAAGGCCTCGACCTTGCCGGTGAGCGGGTCATGGATCTCGACGGCCTGGAAGATGGCCGGCAGGCAGCCCGAGGCGAGGATGGCCTCGGGCGTCACCTCCTCGGCGCGGAAGACGCGGATCTTGCCGGTCCGAACATTGGTGGCGGAAACAAAGAGCTGCGGGCCGCCGCTCGCGCAGACCCGATCGAAGCGCAGCCGCCGCACCACCCGGTCGAGCGGGTTGCGATAGGCCGCGCCGAGCGCATAGGGGCTGACCAGTCGCGTGACCACCTCGCCGGGGGTCACCGGCATGAACTGCTCGGCCCAGGTGGCCATGCTGGCCATTCCGGGAAAAACGGCGCCGATCCAGCGGGCCATCTCCATGTCGCCCACCGCGCCGACCTGCCGCCAGACCCAGTCGAGATTGTCGCGCGCCGCCTGCCGCCCGCCATCGGACCCGCCGCTGACGAGCCCCGCCTTCAACGCGGCGCCGTTCAGCGCCCCTGCCGAGGTGCCCGAGATGCCGGCGATCTCCAGCCAGGGTTCCTGCAGCAGCCGGTCCAGGACGCCCCAGGTGAAGGCCCCGTGCGCGCCACCGCCCTGCAGCGCCAGATTGATCCGCTTGCTGTTGCCTGGCCGTCGATCCGTCGTCATGCCCGATCCCGTCAACGTCCGCGCTCCGCCGCCTTCCGCGAGCATGCCGCATTCGCAGCATAAGATCATGCTGCGCGTGCGAAGTCCAGCCGCGGTCGGGTGCAGATGTTTCAGCCCGAAAAAAAGACGCCCGCCAGAGGCGGGCGCCAGTCGTTGAGGCAGGTTTCATACAGGCAAGAAACCTATCGAGCAGTGCTTCACATATACGCGCCTTTCCGCGCCTGTCCAACCGAAAAGTTTGAATTCCCCCCGCTGGACAGGTAGCAATTCACGCAAAAACCGAGGCTTGAGCAGGAGGCATCGACGCGCGCATGGCACCCCTCGCGCTTCCCCGCTGGTCGCTCGCGCTGGCCCTCGCGCTGGCGCCGCTCACCGCCGCCGGCGGGCCACAGCATGGCATAGCTATGTATGGCGAGCCGGCCCTCCCACCGGATTTTGTGTCCCTGCCGCATGTCAATCCCGATGCGCCGGCCGGGGGGCGCATCGTCTTCGGCGAGGCCGGGGGCTTCGATTCGCTCAACCCCTACATCCTGCGCGGGCGCGCCCCATGGGGTGTCGGCGTCTTCACGGTCGAGACGCTGCTGGGGCGCAGTTATGACGAACCCTTCACCCTTTACGGGCTTCTCGCCGAATCGGTCGAGACCAACACGGCGCGCGACTTCGTGGAGTTCACCCTCCACGCGGAGGCCCGATTCTCCGACGGCACCCCGGTGACGGTCGAGGACGTCATGTGGTCGATGGAGGCGCTCGGCACCCAGGGCCAGCCGCGCTATCGCACCGCCTGGACCAAGATCGAGAGCATGGAGCAGACCGGCCCGCGCTCGGTCCGCTTCACCTTCACCGAGGAAGACCGCGAGCTGCCGCTGATCCTCGGCCTGCGCCCGATCCTGCAGAAGGCGCAGTTCGAGGGGCGCGACTTCACCGAGAGCTCGCTCGTTCCGATCATCGGATCGGGGCCCTATATGGTCGACCGCTTCGAGCCCGGCCGCTTCATCAGCTTCCGCAAGAACCCCGACTGGTGGGGGGCGGATCTGCCCTTCTACCGCGGCCAGCACAATCTAGACGAGATCCGCTACGACTACTTCGGCGACGCCGGCGTGGTGTTCGAGGCATTCAAGGCGGGCGACATCTCGACCTATCGCGAGGGCAATGTCGCCCGCTGGGCAAGTGCCTATGACTTCCCGGCGGCGCGCTCGGGCGAAGTGGTGATGTCGGTCATCCCGCATGAGCGGCCCTCGGGCATCAACGGCTTCGTCTTCAACACCCGTCGCGATCTCTTCGCCGACTGGCGGGTGCGGGATGCGCTGATCCATGCCTTCAACTTCGAGTTCATCAACCGCACGCTCAACGACGGCGCCCTGCCCCGGATCACCTCCTTCTTCTCGAACTCCGTGCTGGGCATGGACGAGGGGCCGGCCGAGGGGCGGGAGCGTGCGCTTCTCGAGCCCTTCACGGACGAGCTTCTGCCCGGCGCGCTCGAGGGCTATGCGCTGCCCGTCTCGGATGGCAGCGAGGCCAATCGCGCCGGCATCCGCCGCGCCATGGCGCTTCTGGAGGAGGCCGGGTGGCAGGTCGACGATGGCGTGCTGCTCGATGGCGACGGCCGGCCCTTCGAGTTCGAGTTGCTGCTGGTGCAGGGGGCGGCCGAGACCCAGGCCGTGGCGAATATGTATGCCGAGGCGCTGCGCCGGCTCGGCATCCAGATGCGCATCAACACCGTGGACAACGCGCAATACAACGAGCGCATCCAGGTCTACGACTTCGACGTGACCCAGCGCGCGATCTCGCTGTCGCTCAGCCCCGGCAACGAGCAATGGCTCTACTGGGGCAGCGCCGGCGTCACCGAGCCGGGCACGCGCAATTTCGCCGGCATCGATTCGCAGGCGGTCGATGCGCTGATCACCGGCCTGCTGACGGCGACCGAGCAGGAGGAGTTCCTCGCCACGACCCGCGCCCTTGACCGGGTCTTGACCACCGGCCGCTACTGGATCCCGTTCTGGTTCTCGGACGTCTCGCGCATCGCCCATCGGCGCGAGCTGCGCTTCCCCGAGCGGCTGCCGATCTACGGCGACTGGCTCGGGTTCCAGCCGGAGGTGTGGTGGCATGAGGAATAGTCTCGCCCGCGTCGCCCTCGGCGTCCTGATCGCCCTGCTCGCCGCGTGCAACACTGTGGAGGGAGTGGGCATGGACATCTCCTCGGGCGCCCGCACGGTGGGCGGCTGGGTCGGCGGGCGCTGACGCCTGGCAGGCCGCTTGCCACGCCCCCGCCCCCGGCGTAGCTCTGGGGAATGATCTCCGAGATCCGCTCCGCCGCGCCGGCGCCCTGCCCCGCGCCGTTCAATCTCGCGGCCCATGTGCTGGCGCAGGCCGCCCGCACCCCCGACCGGATCGCGCTGCACCTGATGCGGCCCGAAGGCTCGGAGCGCTGGAGCTTCGGGCGGCTCGAGGCCGCGGTGCGCGGCACCGGGGCCGGGCTGCGCGCGCTGGGGCTCGCGCCCGGCGACCGGGTGCTGATGCGGCTGGCCAATTCGGTCGATTTCCCGGTTCTGTTTCTGGGCGCCATCGCCGCCGGTCTGGTGCCGGTGCCGACCTCGGCGCTGCTGACCGTGCCCGAGGTCGAGGCCCTCGCGTCGGAGCTGCGGCCCGCCCTCATCGTCGCAGGCCCGGAGGTGAGCCGACCGGCCACGCCCCCTTGCCCCGTCCTGGAACTCGATGCGCTGCGCCGACTCTACGAGGGCCCGCCCTGCGACTGGCCGACGGGCGATCCCGACCGGCTGGCCTTCATCGTCTACACCTCCGGCACGTCGGGCCGCCCGCGCGGCGTGCTGCACGCCCACCGGGCGATCTGGGCGCGGCGGATGATGTGGCAGGGCTGGTATGGCCTGACCGCGGCAGACCGGCTGCTGCACGCAGGCGCGTTCAACTGGACCTTCACCCTTGGCACCGGGCTCCTCGATCCCTGGGCGGCCGGCGCCACCGCACTGATCCCCGCGCCCGGCGTCACCCCCGCCCAGCTGCCGCTCCTGATGCGCCGCTTCGATGCGACGATCTTCGCCGCCGCGCCCGGCATCTATCGCCAGCTTCTGCGCGATCACCCGACCCTCGCGGCGCCCCGGCTGCGGCACGGGCTTTCCGCCGGCGAGAAGCTGCCCGCCGCCACCCGCGCCGCGTGGCTCGCCGCCACCGGCACACCCGTGCATGAAGCCTTCGGCATGTCGGAATGCTCCACCTTCGTCTCCGGCAGCCCGGAGCGCCCGGCACCCGAGGGCACCACCGGCTACGCCCAGCCGGGGCGGCGCGTGGCGGTCCTGGGCGACGACGGCGCGCCCGTTCCCCGCACCCGGCCCGGCATCCTCGCCGTCCATCGCAGCGATCCGGGCCTCTTTCTGGGCTATCTCGACGCGCCCGAGGAAACCCGCGCCCGCTTCGCCGGCGACTGGTTCCTGACCGGCGACACGGCGGTGATGGCCGAGGATGGCGCCATCACCTATCTCGGCCGCGACGACGACATGATGAACGCCGGCGGCGTGCGCGTCTCGCCGCTGGAGGTCGAGGCGGCGCTGGTCGCCCATCCGCAGATCACCGAGGCGGCGGTCTGCGCGGTGGAGGTCCGCCCCGGCGTCAGCGTGATCGCCGCCTTCTACGTTGCGCCAGCGCCCCTGCCGGAAGCCGATCTCGCCGCCTTCGCTGCCGGGCGGCTCGCCCGCTATAAGCAGCCGCGGCTATGGCGGCATGCCACCGCCCTGCCCCGCGGGCCGAACAACAAGCTGTCGCGGCGCACGCTCCGCGACGCCCTCGGCCAGGAGCTTGCCGGTGCGGCTTGAGATCTACGCCGATCCGGTCTGCCCCTGGTGCCTGATCGGCAAGGCCCTGCTCGACCGTGCGCTCGAGGCCGCGCCCGAGCACCCGTTCCTCGTCGAATGGCACCCGTTCCAGCTCAACCCGGAAATGCCGGCCGAGGGGATGGACCGGCACCGCTATCTGGAGGCGAAATTCGGCGGTCGCGAGGGGGCGATGGCCGCCTATGGGCCGGTGCTCGAGGCGGCCGAGGCCGCCGGCCTCGCCTTGGATTTCGGCGCCATATCCCGCACGCCGAACACGCTCGACGCGCACCGCCTCATCCACTGGGCCGGGCTGGAGGGGCGGCAGACGCCGATGGTGGCGGCGCTGTTCCGGGGCTATTTCCAGGAGGGGCGCGACATCGGCGCGCCGGCGGTGCTGGCCGATCTCTCCGCCGAGGCCGGGCTCGACCGCGACCTCGTCGTCCGGCTCCTGGCCAGCGAGGCGGACCGCGACGACATCCGGGCCCGCGATGCCGGCGCCCGGGCCCGCGGCATCCGCGCCGTGCCCACCTTCATCCTCGCCGAGACCTATGTGATGTCCGGTGCCCAGCCCACCGCGCTCTGGGCGCAGGTGATCGCCGAGACGGCCGGGGTCACGGGATGACGCCGAGCCGGCCTCTGGGTTTTCCCGAGTTCGTGGCGCTTCTGGCGATGCTCTTCGCCACCATCGCCTATTCGATCGATGCCATGCTGCCGGCGCTGGTGGTGATCGCCGAGGATCTCGCCCCCGACGCGGTCAACCGCGCCCAGCTTGTCATCACCAGCTTCGTCCTCGGCATGGGGCTGGGCACGCTCTTCTGGGGCCCGATCTCCGACAGTTTCGGCCGCAAGAGCGTGATCGTCTTCGGCATCGCCATCTACGCCGGCGCCGCGCTGGTCGCCGCGCGGGCGGAGACGCTGGAGGTGCTGCTGGCCGCCCGGCTTGTGCAGGGTCTTGGCGCCGCCGCGCCGCGCGTGGTCACCCTGGCCATCGTGCGCGATCTCTACGAGGGCCGGCGGATGGCCCGGGTGATGTCGATCGTCATGACCGTGTTCATCATCGTGCCCGCCATCGCCCCCTCGATCGGTGCGGCCATCATCTGGGTCTGGGACTGGCGCGCGGTCTTCTGGTCCTTCGTCGTCTTCGGCCTCCTCTCCGGCAGCTGGCTGATGCTGCGCCAGCCCGAAACCCACCCGCCCGAGCGGCGCCAGCCGCTCCGGGCCGCCCGGCTCTGGGCCGCGCTGGTCGAGGTCGTCACCATGCCGCGCGTGATGATCACGGTCGCGGCCCTTTCGCTCGGCTTTGGGCAGATGTTCCTGTTCCTCTCGACCGCGCCGCAGATCTTTACAGACGTCTTCGATCGTCAGGCGAGCTTTCCGTTCTGGTTCGCGGGCGTGGCCCTGATCGCGGGCCTCTCGGGCATCCTCAACGCCGCGCTGGTGATGCGGCTGGGCATGCGGCGGCTGGCGACCACGGCCTTCGCCGCGCAATCCGTGGTGTCGGTGCTGTTCCTCGCGCAGTGGTTCCTGCTGCCCTTGCCCGAGCCCTGGGGCTTTTTCGTCTTCTTCGCCTATATGTGCGCGGCCTTCTTCATGGTGGGTCTGACCTTTGGCAATCTCAACGCGCTGGCGATGGAGCCGCTGGGCCATATCGCCGGCCTCGCGGCGGCGGTGATCGGATCGCTCTCCACCCTGGGCGCGGTGCTGATCGCGGCCCCGATGGGCCAGCTCTATGACGGCAGCCCGGTGTCGCTGGTCGGCGGGGTCGCGGTCTGTTCCGCCGTGGCCTATCTGCTGATGCGCAGCCTGCGTGACCTCCCCGAGACGGCAGCGGTGCCCTGACGCTGCAGAATTCGGTTCAGGGCGGTCTCCCCGGCCGCCACACGGAGAGAGGGCGCTGTCCTTTGGACGGCGCGCCTGTCAACGCGGTTCCGAAAAGAGGTTTGCCCTGAAGCTGTCGAGGCCGGAATGGCCCGGGCGGCCGCGATATTCGGGTGGAG
>PUNI01000296.1 GCA_003551745.1 Paracoccaceae bacterium
GGCCGGCACCATGCCTTCAACGTGGGCAGCATGTTCCGTGGGCCGGAGAACGCGCTGCCGCCGAACTGGCTGTCGATGCCCATCGGCTACAACGGGCGCGCCTCGTCGGTGGTGGTGTCGGGCACGCCGGTGCGCCGGCCGTGGGGACAGGTGAAGGCGCCGGACGAGCCCCTGCCCCGCTTTGCCCCCTCGGCACGGTTCGATTTCGAGCTGGAGCTGGGCGCTGTTGTGGGCGTGCCCTCGGACGGGCCTGTGACGGTGGCAGAGGCCGAGGCCATGATCTTCGGCCATGTGTTGCTGAACGACTGGTCGGCCCGCGACATCCAGACCTGGGAATATCAGCCACTCGGGCCCTTCCAGTCGAAGGCGACCGCAACGACGATCAGCCCCTGGATCGTGCCGGTCGCGGCCCTCGCGCCCTTCCGGGTGCCGACCCCGCCGCGGGAGCGCCCGCTTCTGCCCTATCTCGCCGAGCCCGGGCCCCTGGGCCTCGACATCGCGCTGGAGGTGGCGCTGACGCCCGAGAGCGGGGCGGAGACGGTGATCACCCGCACCAACGCGCGCGAACTCTACTACGCCTTCGCCCAGCAGATCGCCCATCACAGCGTTTCGGGCTGCCCGATGCGGCCCGGCGACCTGATCGGCTCGGGCACGATCTCGGGGCCGACGCCGGAGAGCCGCGGCAGCCTGCTGGAACTGAGCCGGGCCGGCGCCGAGCCCTTGGCGATCCACGGCGGACTGCGCAGCTTTCTGGAGGACGGCGACACCGTCACCTTGCACGGCCGGGCGCAGGGCGAGGGCTTCACGATCGGGTTCGGCGAGGCGGCTGGCACCGTCTTGCCAGCGCTTGCCGACCCATATGCAAGGCCGTGAGGTAACGACATGGGCAAGGCCTTCGCCTCGCAGGGCGATCTGACCGAAAAGGCGATCAGCTTCACCGAGATCGGCGACGGCCTCTGGGCCTTCACCGCCGAGGGCGACCCGAATTCGGGCGTCATCATCGGCGACGACGCGGTGATGGTGGTCGAGGCGCAGGCCACGCCGCGGCTCGCCGCCAAGGTGATCGAGCGCATCCGCAGCGTCACCGACAAGCCGATCACGCATCTGGTGCTGACCCATTACCACGCCGTCCGCGTTCTGGGCGCCTCGGCCTATGGCGCCGGGCAGATCATCATGTCCGAGGCCGCCCGCGGCATGGTCGCCGAGCGCGGGCAGGAAGACTGGGAGAGCGAATTCCAGCGCTTCCCGCGGCTCTTCGAGGGCCATGAGAGCATCCCCGGCCTGACCTGGCCCACCACCACCTTCGCGGGCCGGATGAGCGTTTGGCTCGGCAACCGGCGGGTCGACCTGATGCAACCGGGCCGGGCGCACACCGCCGGCGACATCGTCGTGCAGGTGCCCGATGCGAACGTGCTCTTCACCGGCGACATCGTCGAGGACCGCTCGGCCTGCTACTGCGGCGACGGACATTTCGCCGACTGGGGCGCCACGCTGGAGCGCATCCGCGCCATGGCGCCAGACGCCATCGCGCCCGGCCGCGGCGAGGCACTGGTCGGCGCGGCGCGGGTCAACGCGGCCATCGACAGCACCAGGGACTTCCTCGACAGCACCTACCGCCCCGCGGCCCGTGTTGCCGCCCGGGGCGGCAGCCTGAAGGAAGCCTGGGACGCGGTGCGCGCCGAGTGCGACCCGAAGTTCTCGGATTTCGCGATCTACGAGCACTGCCTGCCCTTCAACGTCGCCCGCGCCCATGACGAGGCGCGCGGCATCGCCCACCCCCGCATCTGGACCGCCGCGCGCGATCTGGAGATGTGGCAGGCGCTGCAGGGCTGAGGGAGGCGGCGATGGTCCAGCCCCGCTACAACCTCGCCTTCCGCCTCTATCCGTATGCGCGCGCGCCGGATCAGGACGGGCCGCCGCGCCGGCACAAGGTGGTGGTGGTCGGCGCGGGCCCCGTCGGGCTGGCGCTGGCGCTCGATCTCGGCCTGCAGGGCGTGCCGGTCGTGGTGCTCGACGAGAGCGAAGGGGTGGGCGAGGGCTCGCGGGCGATCTGCTTCGCCAAGCGCACGCTGGAGATCGCCGACCGGCTCGGCGCGGCCGGGCCGATGCTGGAGAAGGGCGTGCGCTGGAGCCTCGGCAAGGTGTTCCGCGACGACCGGCTGATCTACGAGTTCAACCTGCTGCCCGAGGACGGGCACAAGTTCCCCGCCTTCATCAACCTCCAGCAGCCCTGGTTCGAGAAGTTCCTGCACGACCGCCTCCGCGCCGCGCAGGCCGACGGCGCGCCGATCGAGATCCGCGGCGCCAACCGGGTAGCCGAGGTGACGCCGGCGGCGGATCATGTCGGGCTCGCGGTCGATACCCCCGAAGGCCGCTACCGGACCGAGGCCGAGTGGCTGGTGGCCTGCGACGGCGCCCGCTCACCGGTGCGCTGCATGCTGGGCCTTGGCTTCGAGGGGCGGGTCTTCGAGGACAACTTCCTCATCGCCGATGTGGGCATGACGGCCGATTTCCCGACCGAACGCTGGTTCTGGTTCGAGCCGCATTTCCGCTCGGGCGATTCCGCGCTGCTGCACCGCCAGCCCGACGACATCTGGCGGATCGACTTCCAGCTCGGGCGCAACATCGACCGCGACGCCGAGCTCGACCCGGCCCGCATCCGCGGCCGGATCGACCGGATGCTGGGCCCCGGCGTCGCCTATGAGCTGGTCTGGACCTCGATCTACACCTTCCAGTGCCGTCGCATGCAGCGGTTCCGCCAGGGCCGCGTGCTGTTTGCCGGCGATGCCGCCCATCAGGTCAGCCCCTTCGGCGCGCGCGGCGCCAACTCCGGCATCCAGGACGCCGACAACCTCGGCTGGAAGCTGGCGCTGGTGGCCGGCGGGCTGGCGCCCGAGCGCCTGCTCGACAGCTATTGCGACGAGCGCGAACAGGCCGCCGACGAGAATATCCTGAACTCCACCCGCTCCACCGATTTCATCACGCCCAAGACCGCGGCCAGCCGGACCCTGCGCGATGCGGTGCTGGATCTGGCCGAGCATGCGCCCTTCGCGCGGCCGCTGGTGAACTCCGGCCGGCTGTCGCTGCCCTGCACCCATGACGGCAGCGCGCTGAACGGCCCCGATTGCGCGAGCCTGCCCGGCGCCAGCCGTCCGGGCGCACCGCTGCCCGATGCGCCACTGCCCGATGGCTGGCTGCTGGAACGCCTGCGCGGCGGCTTCAGCCTGCTCAGCATCGACGCCGAAGCGCCCGAGGCCGTCACGGCCCATGGCGTGACGGTGCCGCGGGTGGCGGTCTCGGCGACCGGCAACGCCGCTCTGCGCGCGCGTCTGCTGGGCGAGTCCGACAGCGCCGTCTATCTGCTGCGGCCCGATCAGCATGTCGTCGCGCGCTGGCAGGGCTTCGATGCCGCCGCCGTGCGCAGGGCCCTGGCCCGCGCGCTCTGCAGGGAGGGAGAAGAGGATGAACCGGCTCACCGTCGCGCCGAACCTGCCCCGGCCGGATGAGGCCTATGCCGGGCTGCTCGCGGCTCATGATGGGCTCGACGCGGCGCAGAGCGCCGCGCTCAATGCCCGGCTGGTGCTCATCCTCGCCAACCACATCGGCGATGTCGGCGTGCTTGAGGAGGCCGTCGTGCTGGCGCGCCGCGCCGCGCGTCCGGCCCGACCGGCGCCTTGACAGGCGGGGGCGAAGCGATACCCATGCGGGGCCGGCGCCGGTGGCGGGGCCGGCCGTGCCCCGCCGAAAGAACCGCCCCGCACACGAATTCCGTTAACAGGGAGGACGACGGAATGCTCAGACGGATGTTCATCGCAACCGGCCTTGCCGGGGGCATCACGGCCGGGGCGCTGATGGCGCCCCTGCCCGCGCAGGCGCAGGACGTGACCCTGCGCATCCACCATTTCCTGCCGGCGGGCGCGCCCGTGCCGGCCAACTTCATCGTGCCATGGGCCGAGAAGGTCACCGCCGAGTCCGACGGTCGGATCGCCTTCGAGATCTTCCCGGCCATGCAGATGGGCGGGTCGCCGGCCAATCTGATCGACCAGGTCAACGACGGCGTCGTCGACATCGTCTGGACGCTGCCGGGCTACACCCCCGGTCGCTTCCCGAAGGCCGAGGTCTTCGACATGCCCTTCATCGCGGCCGATGCCGAGGCGACCTCGCGCGCCGCCTGGCGCTTCTTCGACGAGCACCTGCGCGACGAGTTCGAGGGCGTCCGGCCGATCGCCGTGCATGTCCACGGGCCGGGCAACATGCACATGAAGGCGCCGGCGGTCGAGACGCTGGAGGATCTGAGCGGCCGTTCGGTGCGCGGACCGACCCGCATGATCACGCAGCTGCTCGAATCCCTGGGGGCCACGCCGGTGGGCATGCCGGTGCCGCAGGTGCCCGAGTCGCTGTCGCGCAACGTCATCGATGGCACCGTGATCCCCTGGGAGGTGACCGCGGCGCTGCGCGTGGCCGAGCTGGTCGACACCCATGCCGAGTTCGGCGGCGACCGCTCGCTCTACACGACGCTGTTCGTCTTCGCCATGAACCCGGACAGCTACGACGCGCTGCCCGACGACCTGAAGGCGGTGATCGATGCGAACTCCGGGCTCGAGACCTCGGAATGGGTCGGCCGCGTGATGGACGAGGGCGACGAGCCGGCGCGCAACATCGCCGTCGACCGCGGCAACACCATCGTCCTGATCGAGGGCGACGAGCTCGAGCGCTGGAAGGCCGCCGCCGCCCCGGTGGTGGATGGCTGGATCGCCGAGACCTCGGGCCGCGGCATCGACGGGCAGCAGCTGATCGACCGGTTGAACGCCCTCGTGGAAGAGGAAGCCGGCTGAAGCGGCCAGCGGCGGGGGGCCGCTGTCTCCCGCCGCCTTTTCGGAGAGGCAGGCAGCGCATGACCGTGCTGGTCGCAGGCGCCGGGATCGGCGGGCTCACGTTGGCACTGAGCCTGCACCAGGCCGGTGTGCCGGTGCGCGTGGTCGAGCAGGCCGAGCGGCTGGCCCCGCTCGGCGTCGGCATCAACCTGCTTCCGCACGCGGTGCGCGAGCTGGACGAGCTGGGCCTGCGGGCCCGGCTCTCCGCCACCGGCATCGAGACGGCAGAGCTCGCCTATTACAGCAAGCTCGGCCAGCGCATCTGGTCGGAACCCCGCGGCCTCGCCGCGGGATACCGCTGGCCGCAGGTCTCGATCCACCGTGGCGCATTGCAGATGCTGCTCTACCAGACCGTCCGCGACCGGCTGGGGCCGGACGCCCTGCGCCTCGGCGCGAAGGTGACCGGCGTCAGCCAGGGCGCCGAGGGTGTGGAGATCACCCTGGCCGACCGCAGCGGCGCGTCGGCGGGCAGCCTCACGGGCACGCTCCTGATCGCCGCTGACGGGATCCACTCGACCCTCCGCGGCCATTTCTACCCCGACGAGGGGCCGCCGATCTGGAACGGGGCGATCCTGTGGCGCGGGGTCAGCGAGGCCCGGCCCTTCCTCACCGGCCGGTCGATGATCATGGCCGGCCACGAGCGCCAGAAATTCGTCTGCTATCCGATCTCCGATGCCGCCTCCGCGCCGGGCAGGCAGGTCATCAACTGGATCGCCGAAAAGAAATTCGCCCCCGACCACGCCTGGCCTCGGGAGGACTGGAACCGGCCCGGCGACCCGGCCGACTTCCTGCCCGACTTCGCGGGCTGGCGCTTCGACTGGCTCGACGTGCCCGGGCTGATCGCCGCGGCGCAGGCCATCTTCGAGTTTCCGATGGTCGATCGCGATCCGCTGCCTCGCTGGAGCCACGGCCGCGTCACGCTCCTCGGCGATGCCGCGCATCCGATGTATCCCATCGGCTCCAACGGCGCGAGCCAGGCGATCCTCGATGCGCGCGTGCTGACCGCCGAGATCCTGGCGCAGGGCCTCACCGAGGCGGCGCTCGTCGCCTATGACGCCGCCCGCCGGCCCGCCACCGCGGCGATCGTCGAGGCCAACCGGCAGAACGGCCCCGAGCAGGTGATGGAACTGGTCGAACAGCGCGCGCCGCAGGGCTTTGACGACATCGAGGCCGTGGTCAGCCGCGCGACCCGAGAGGCCACGGCGCAGGGCTACAAGCGCCTCGCCGGCTTCGATGTCGAGACGCTGAACGCCCGTCCCCCGATCGTGCAGCGGCCGACCGGAGCGGCGTGATGACCAGCCCGCTCCCCGGCCCGCCGCAACCCAGCGGTCGCGGCATCGCGCCGCGCGCCGAGGCCGCGGTCGGCCGCTGGGTCGGCCGTTTCGCCGGTGCGCTCGCCGTGCTCGGCGGCGCGGTGCTGACCCTGGTGACGGTGGTGGCGGTGGTCTCGATCCTCGGCCGCTGGGCGGGGCGGTCCGGCTGGCCGGTGTTGTCGGGCCTCGGCCCGATCCAGGGTGATTTCGAGATCGTGTCGATGGGGACGGGCTTTGCGGTGTTCTCCTTCCTGGCCTGGTGCCAGTTCAACCGGGGTCATGTAACCGTGGACATCTTCGTCTCGCCGCTGGGCCCGCGAGGGCAGGCCGCGCTCGCGGTACTGACCAACCTCGTGCTCACCGGCATGGCGGCGCTTCTGGCCTGGCAGACCGGGCTGGGCCTGTCCGACAGGCTGCGCTTCGGCGACACCACGACGATCCTGCGCATTCCGGTGTGGTGGGGCTATGCCGGCGGGCTGGTCGGGCTCTGGAGCTTCGCGCTGGTCAGCGCCTACACCGTCTGGCGCAGCCTCAACGAGGCCCTCGGCAGCGGCGAACCCGGGGACGGCCCCGCATGACCGGCATCGAGACCGCCGGGGTCTTCTTCGCGCTGCTGCTGTTCCTGATCTTCGCACGCATGCCGATCGGGCTGGCGATGCTGGTCTGCGGCCTGCTCGGGTCCTACACCATATTCGGCCGCTGGGCGCCGGTTCTGGCGCAGCTCA
>PUNI01000477.1 GCA_003551745.1 Paracoccaceae bacterium
CATGGCCGCTATCCCGGCGGGCCGATCCCGGTCTGGTCCGCAGATCCTGCGGGCCGCGTGGACTTCTCGCGGCCTGTCCGGCGGCTGGCGGAGAGCAAAGCGCTGGCGCTCCTGCAACCCGCCAAGCCCGCTGTCCCTGTCACCCCTCACGCGCCGACCAGCTGGTTTGCCCGGCTGGTCGCTTGTCTTTCCACCCTGATCCGGAGGGCCTGACCTATGCGCTACGTTCGCCCCAACTCCATGACCTGGTGGGCGGGACTGCTCGCCATGCTCACCGGCATCGCTTCCCTCGCGCTGCCCGCCACCGGCCCGCTCGGCGAGCTGTCCCGCCTCGTCGCGCTGCTCGCCGGTTCGGGCGATGCCTCGCCCGCGGGCCTGATGTTCCTCGGTCTGGGCCTGATCGGCCTGCGCGACCGGATCGAGCGCGGATTCCGCGGCGATGCTTGAGTTCCTAGCGGGTCTGGTCGTGGGCGGCTGCCTCGGCGTCTTCGTCGTCGCCCTCTGCGTCGCCGCCGCGCGCGGGGAGCGGGACGATGGCTGATCTCCTGATCTGGTTGGTCGCGGCTCTGGGCGCGGTTGGAGGTGTCGTTCTCGGCCGTGTCTGGGGGCGCGCGGAAGGGGAGCGCGTGGGCAAACAGGAGGCGGAACGCGATGCCATGGAAGACAAGAACGAGCGCGTCGAGCGCGGGCGCGACGCAGTTCGCGATGGCCGCGGCGCTGGCGATCCTGCTGACCGGCTGCGGCGCAACGACGGGAACTGGTGACGCTGGCTGCATGGCTTACGCGGAGGCGCGCCTGGCCCGCCCGGCGGCCGAGACCGTCGCCGCCGTGCCGCACCCATGGGCGGACTGGATCGCCGATCTCGACGACCGCATGACGGGAACCTGCCGATGAAATCCCTCTCGCCCGCGCTGCAGGCCCATCTCGATGACGGCACCACGACGCTCGCGTGGTGCTGGCGGATCACGCGGGCCGACGGTGTCACCTTCGGCTTCACCGATCACGACCGGACGCTCAGCTTCGACGGGACCGATTTCGAGCCGGAGAGCGGGCTCACGGCATCCGAGGTGCGCTCCGGATCGGACCTGTCCGTCGATGCGCAGGACGCCGAGGGCGTGCTGACCTCCGACCGGATTACCGAGACCGACATCTTGGACGGCCGCTGGGACAACGCCGAGGTCGAGGTCTGGCGCGTGAACTGGGCCGACACGAGCCAGAGCGTGATGATGCGACGCGGGGCCATCGGCCAGATCCGGCGCGGGCGGCTGGCCTTCGTTGCAGAGGTCCGCTCGCTCGCCCATGTCCTCGGCCAGACGGTCGGGCGGACGTTCCAGGCGACCTGCGATGCCGCGCTCGGCGATGCGCGCTGCGGCGTCGATCTGGACGACCCGGCCTTCAAGGGCATGGGCGCCGTGATCGATCTCATGCGCGACCGCGCCTTCACCGCGTCGGGGCTCGCCGGCTTCGAGGCGGGCTGGTTCACTTTCGGCACCATCGAATGGACCAGCGGCTCTAACGCGGGGCGTCAGGCCGAGGTGCTGGGCCATGAAGTGACGGACGGCGTCGCGATCCTGACGCTGCTCGAGGCGCCGGTGCGGGCCATCGCCGAGGGCGAAGCCTTCACTATCCGCGCGGGCTGCGACAAGCGGATCGAGACCTGCGGGGCGAAATTCGCCAACACCGCCAACTTCCGCGGCTTCCCGAACATCCCCGGCCAAGACACGATCCTGCGCTATGCGACGAAGGATGGCGGCCACGACGGGGGCGTGCTGTGAACCCGGCCGATCCGGATCGGGTCATCGCTGCGGCGCGCGCGTGGCTCGGCACGCCCTACCACGATCAGGCGAGCCTGCGCGGTGTCGGCTGCGACTGTCTTGGGCTGGCCCGCGGTGTCTGGCGCGAGATCGCCGGCGCCGAGCCGTTCCCAATGCCGCCCTACAGCCGGGACTGGGGCGAGACCGGACCGCGCGAGGTTCTGGCCGAGGGCGCGCGGCGCATGATGATCGAGGTGCCGCACGCCGAGGCCGGGCCCGGCGCGCTGGTGCTGTTCCGCATGATGCCGCGCGCCATCGCCAAGCATGTCGGGATCCTGACTGGGCCCGACATCTTCCTCCACGCCTACGAGCGGCTCGGCGTGATCGAGGAACCGCTCACACAAGCCTGGCGGCGGCGCATCGCCTTCGCCTTCCTGTTTCCTGACGAGGTCTGACCCTTGGCAACGCTTGTCCTCGGCGCGGCCGGCGCCGCCATCGGCGGATCGATCGGCGGTGCCATTCTTGGCGTGAGCGCCGCGACCATCGGTGGCTTCGTCGGCTCGACCATCGGGTCTGTCGTCGACAGCTGGATCGTCTCCTCGCTCGCGCCGACGCAGCGCATCGAAGGCCCGCGCCTCGATAGCCTTCGGATCACGTCCTCGACCGAGGGCGCCGTCATCCCGCGCGTCTATGGCCGGATGCGGATGGGCGGCAACGTGATCTGGGCGACCGATTTCCGCGAGGAGACGAAGACCACCACGCAGGGCGGCGGCAAGGGCGGCGGGGGCGGCGGCAAGGTCAAGACGACCGAGTATCTCTACTACGCCTCCTTCGCGGTCGCGCTCTGCGAAGGGCCGATCACCGGCATCGGGCGCATCTGGGCGGACGGCAAGCTCCTCGACACCGCCGGGATCACCTGGCGCTGGTATCCGGGCGACGAGACCCAGACCGCCGACCCGTTCATCGTTGCGAAGATGGGCGCGGCGAACACGCCGGCCTATCGCGGCACGGCCTACGTGGTCTTCGAGGACCTGCCGCTGGGCAACTACGGCAACCGCTTGCCGCAGCTCTCCTTCGAGGTCTTCCGCCCGCTGGCCGATCCCGACACCGCCGAGGGGCTGACGCAGGCCGTCACCATGATCCCGGCCTCGGGCGAGTTCACCTACGCGACGACCGGCATCCGCAAGGGCAGCGGCGGGGCGCAGACGCCTGAGAACCTGAACGCGCTCTCGGACACCGCCGACATGGTCGTGGCGTTGGACCGCCTGCAGGCCATGGCGCCGAAGGTGGAGAGCGTCAGCCTCGTGGTGGCCTGGTTCGGCAACGACCTGCGCGCAGGCGAGTGCACCATCCGCCCGGGCGTCGAGGTCTCGGAAAAGACCACCAGCCCTCAGACGTGGTCCGTCAACGGCGTCTCGCGAGCCGCCGCGCATCTTGTCAGCCGCGATGACCAGGACCGGCCGGTCTATGGCGGCACGCCGGCCGACTTCGCGGTGGTGCAGGGGATCAAGTAGATGAAGGCCCGCGGGCTGCGGGTCACGTTCTATCCGTTCATCCTGATGGACGTCCCGCCCGGCAACACGCTGTCGAACCCCTATAGCGACAACGGCGCCGAGACAGGCCAGCCGGCCTTTCCGTGGCGCGGTCGGATCACCTGTTCGCCCGCCGCCGGTTACGCCGGCAGCGTCGACAAGACCGCCACAGCCGCAAGCCAGGTCGCGGCCTTCTTCGGCGGCGCCAGCCCGTCCGACTTTGCCATCTCCGGCGAGACGATCTCCTGGACAGGGCCCTCCGGAGACTGGGGTCTTCGCCGCATGGTGCTGCACTACGCCCATCTCTGCGCGGCGGCGGGCGGTGTCGACGCCTTCCTCATCGGGACCGAGATGCCGGGGCTGACCACGATCCGCTCGGGCGCCAGCGCCTATCCGGCGGTGCAAGCCTTCCGTGATCTGGCGACCGACGTCCGCTCGATCCTCGGCGCGGGCACAGCGATCAGCTACGCCGCCGACTGGTCGGAATACTTCGGGCATCAGCCCGGCGACAGTAGCGGCGACGCCTTCTTCCATCTCGACCCGTTCTGGGCGGACGGCAACGTCGATTTCATCGGGATCGACAACTACATGCCACTCTCCGACTGGCGCGACGGCTTCGAGCATGCGGATGCGGCCGAGGGCTGGCCCGCCATCTACGACCGGGCTTACCTGCAGGCGAACATCGCGGGCGGCGAGGGCTACGACTGGTTCTACGCCAGCGCGGCTGAGCGATCCGCGCAGGTGCGGACCCCCATCACGGACGGCGCGGCGGCCAAGCCGTGGGTCTTCCGTTACAAGGATCTCCGCGCCTGGTGGTCGAACGCGCATTACGACCGCCCCGGCGGCGTGGAGAGCGCGACGCCGACGGCGTGGGCGCCGCAGTCCAAGCCCGTCTGGTTCACCGAGCTCGGCTGCCCGGCCATCGACCGGGGCACCAACCAGCCCAACGTCTTCTTCGACCCGAAATCGTCCGAGAGCTTCACGCCGCATTTCTCGCGGGGCTGGCGCGACGACGCGATCCAGCGCGCCTATCTCGAAGCGACCTATCTCTGGTGGGGCGAGGCCGCGAACAACCCGATCTCCTTGGTCTACGGCGGCCGGATGGTGCATGTGCCGGAATGCGCAGCCTGGACCTGGGACGCGCGGCCCTATCCGTTCTTTCCAGCGCTGACCGATGTCTGGACGGACGGCGGCAACTGGCGGCTCGGTCACTGGCTGACCGGGCGGCTGGGCGCGGTGTCGCTGGCCGCACTCGTCCGGCACCTCTGCCTGCGCGCCGGGTTTCCCGAGGAACGGATCGACGTGACCGGCCTCTGGGGCGCGGTCGAGGGCTACGCCATAGGCGCTCTGGAGAGCCCGCGCGCCTCGATCACCACGCTGTCACGCCACTTCGGCTTCGACGCCGTTGAGACCGAGGGCGTGATCCGTTTCGTGATGCGTGGCCGCGCGGCGGTCGCGAGTGTCAGCCCCGACGACATGGTCGCCGCGCGGGAAAGCGATGTCCTCGAACTGACCCGCGGCCAGGAGACCGAACTGCCGCAGGCGCTGAAATGGCAGGTGGCCCGCGCGGACGAGGATTACGAGGCCGCGCAGGTGGAAACGCGGCGCATCACCGTGGACACGACCCGCATCGCCTCGGAGAGCTTCCCGATGGCGGTCCCGCCCGAGGAAGCCGAGCGGCGCTGCCGCCGCGCGCTGATGGAGGCCTGGACCGGCCGCGAGAGCACGGTCTTCCGACTACCACCGTCGCGGCTGGCGCTCGACCCGGCAGATGTCGTGTCGTTCGCCCATGACGGCCGCGCTTTCCCACTGCGGCTCGTCTCCATCGCCGACGCTGACGCGCGCGGCATCGAAGCTGTTCGCCAGGACCGGGAGGCCTACGACTTGCCGCCCGGCGCGCCGCGGCCCTCGGCACTGTCGCAGGCGATCGTCTTCGGCGCGCCCGAGGCGGTGCTTCTGGACCTGCCGCAGCTGACCGAGGACCTGCCAGCGCATCGGCCCTTCGCTGCGGCGCATGCCGTGCCGTGGCCGGGCGAGATCGCTGTATTCCGCAGCCCCTCGACTGACGGCTTCGAGCTGCTCACCAGCTTCGGGACGCGGGCCCGGATCGGCGCACTGGTCTCGGACTTCTACGCGGGGCCGACGTCGCGCTTCGATCTCGGCAATGCTCTGGTCGTCGATCTGCTGACAGGCACGCTGGAAAGTGTAACGGACCTGACGCTGTTCGGCGGCGCCAATGCGCTCGCCATCGAGACCGCGCCGGGTGTCTGGGAGATCGTGCAGGCGGGCGCGGCCGAACTGATGGCGCCGGGTCGGTATCGCCTGACCCGGCTTCTGCGCGGCCAGCGGGGTACTGAAGGCACCATGGGGAACCCGACGCCTGCGGGCGCGCGGGTCGTCTTGCTGGACACCGCGCTGGTGTCCCTGCCGATCGCAGAGGCCGATCTCGGGATCCCATGGAACTGGCGCATTGGTCCAGCCAGCCGCTCGGTCAGCGACGAGACCTATGTCGCGCAATCCTTCACGCCTCAGGGCGCGGGGCTGCGGCCGTTCTCGGTCGTCCATGTCGAGCAGCCATGGCGCAGACCGCGCACGCCCGGGGACCTGACCATCCGCTGGAAGCGGCGGTCCCGCGCGCTCGCAGCCGACAGCTGGGGCGGGCTCGAAGTGCCGCTCGGCGAGGAGCTTGAAGTCTACGAGGTCGAGATCCTCGACGGCGCCACAGTGAAGCGGGTCCTGAGCACGGCCACGACCAGCGTGGTCTACAGCGCTGCTCAGCAGACCGCCGACTGGGGCGCGCCGCTCGGTGCCGGCGACACGCTCGACATTCGCATCTACCAGCTCTCTACCCTCGTTGGGCGAGGCGCGCCCAAGACAGTGACGCTGAGCATCTGAGGCGGCGCAATGAGTTCTGGCCGGCCACGCGCTCTCCGGCGTAGGCTCGGGATATGCGCCCCGAGGACGAAGACCGGATTGCCGCCCAGCTTGCCAGAGTGATGGCCGTGGCCTGCGTGCGCAACACGCAGCTGGAGACGCTGCATGCCGGCCTGACGCCCGTTTCCTATACGGGTGATGGCAGCGACGTCGTCGTCGAGGACGCCGCGGGCAGACGCATCCCCTGGTCCGAGGTCTCGCGGATCGATGACGACGAGATGCGCGCGCTGATGCGCGAGATCGTGGATCGGCTCTACACCTTCCATCTGCGCATCGACGATCCCGCCTTCCGGGCGGAAATCGATCGCTGGGCCGCGATGACTGCGAAGTGGGATGCGCCGAAGCCCGATCCGGTTCTCTCGGCCATTCCGGCGGAGACGCCCGAGCGCGGGTAACCCGCCACCGCCCATCGCCGCGCCATTGCTCGCCGCCTGCCATGCAGGCGGCGTTCTTCGTTCTGGAGACCGCCCATGTCGGATGCCACGACCCATCTGCTGCTGCCCTACATCCTGGCGGCGCAGGCCCAGAAGCATGTCACCCACAACGAGGCGCTGCGGATCCTCGACGGGCTCGTCCAGCTCTCGGTTCTCGACCGCGATCTGGCAGCCCCCCCAGCGAGCCCTACCGACGGCGACCGCTACATCGTCGGCTCGGGCGCGAC
>PUNI01000193.1 GCA_003551745.1 Paracoccaceae bacterium
ATCATCGGCATCGCGAAGCCCACGACGCCCTTCACCAGCCCGGCGAACAGTGCCACCGTCGCCGCCATCAGCAAGGCAGACGGGCCCAGGGCCTCGGGCATTAGGGCGACGGCGGCGTCCATCGGCCACGGCTATACCGCTGGCGGCGGGAAGCGGAAATGGCCGATCGGGCGCGACACTTTCGTGCGCTGCGATGCCGCGCACAGGCTTTTTCTTGCGCTGCACCTGCGAACGCCCTATGTCCCGCCGCAGCATTGAAGGGAGACGACCATGCCCCATGACGGCCAGGATGTGACGCACCGCGACGACGCCGTTCTGCTGCCCGATCTGCTGCGCCTGACCAGTGAGGCGCTGACGGCCGCCGAAGCCCTGCGCGACGCGGCCACGGAGTCGCTGCGCACGCGGGTCGTTCGCGAGGGCAGGGTCAGCGCCACCGCGCTCGAGCGCGAGCAGACCGCAGCGCACGGGCTGGCATGGCTCGCGACCTACGTCGAAGCGCTGCGTCAGATGCAGGGCTGGGCCGAGCGTCTGGAGGCAGAGGGCCGGTTTGGCGAGATGGAGGCGCTGATCCACCAGATCGCCTTCGGCGAGTACCTGGCGCAGCTGCGGGGCGGCATTCCGATGAGCCAGGGCGAGATCGTGCGCCCCGGCGACATCGGCGTGGAGGCCGGGGTGCTGGACACGGCCGCCGTCGCAGAGCTCGTGGCGCGCGGCAACGGCAACGCCGCGCGGATGCGGCTCGTGCAGCTGATGCGCGACAATCACGGCCGCGCCACCTTCGGCGCCACCGGGCTCGACGAAGAGCTGGAGATGATCCGCGAGCAGTTCCGCCGCTTCGCCGATGACAAGGTCGTCCCCCACGCCCATGAGTGGCACCTGAAGGACGAGCTGATCCCCATGCCCATCATCGAGGAGATGGCGGAGCTGGGCGTCTTCGGCCTGACAATCCCGGAGGAGTTCGGCGGCCTCGGCATGTCCAAGGCCTCCATGTGCGTCGTCTCCGAGGAGCTCTCTCGCGGCTACATCGGCGTGGGCTCGCTGGGCACCCGTTCGGAAATCGCCGCCGAGCTGATCCTCTGCGGCGGCACCCAGGCGCAGAAGGAGCACTGGCTGCCGAAACTGGCGTCGGCTGAGATTCTGCCCACCGCCGTCTTCACCGAGCCCAACACCGGCTCCGACCTCGGCGCCTTGCGCACCCGCGCGGTGAAGGATGGCGACGACTACCTCGTGACCGGCAACAAGACCTGGATCACCCACGCCTCGCGCACCCAGGTCATGACCCTCATGGCCCGCACCGACCCGGAGACAACCGACTACAAGGGCCTCAGCATGTTCCTGGCGGAAAAGACGCCGGGCGACTGCGCCAACCCCTTCCCCGATGCCGGGATCACTGGCGGCGAGATCGAGGTGCTTGGCTACCGCGGCATGAAGGAATATGAGCTCGGCTTCGACGGCTTCCGCGTGAAGGGCGAGAATCTTCTGGGCGGGGTCGAGGGGCAGGGCTTCAAGCAGCTCATGCAGACCTTCGAATCGGCGCGCATCCAAACAGCGGCCCGCGCCATCGGCGTGGCGCAGAACGCGCTGGAGGTGGCCATGCAGTATGCCGAGGACCGCAAGCAATTCGGCAAGCCGCTGATCGCCTTCCCGCGCGTGGCCGCCAAGCTCGCCATGATGGCGGTCGAGATCATGGTGGCGCGCCAGCTGACCTATTTCTCGGCCCGCGAGAAAGACGCCGAGCGCCGCTGCGATCTCGAAGCCGGGATGGCGAAGCTCCTTGGCGCCCGCGTCGCCTGGGCCGCGGCCGACAACGGCCTGCAGATCCACGGCGGCAACGGGTTTGCGCTGGAGTACCAGATCAGCCGGATCCTGTGCGACTCGCGCATCCTCAACATCTTCGAGGGTGCTGCCGAGATCCAGGCCCAGGTCATCGCCCGCCGCCTGCTCGGCTGATCCGCGCGGCCGATCGGCCGGAAACGGGCGGCGACGTCACTTGCGTGCCGGCAGGCGGCGCAGTCGTGAACTGCGTGGCGCCTAACGTGGCTGCCGCCCCGCCGACTGACGCCTTTGCGCAAAGGCTGGGGCGGACGTTTCCGCGCAGCCGCAGCTTGACCGTCTTCCCGGCACGAAGCCGCTGCCACGCGCGGCCAGGATAACCCGATGCTCGGCGTGGGAAGCCGGCGTGGCCTTGCGCAGTTTCACCGGTCTTCGGGCTTGTGGCGGCAGGCGCATGTGGGCGATCCTGCGGGCATGATCACCCGACGTGTCTTTCTGGGCGCCGCGATCCTCGCCGCCGCGCCGGCTCTGGGCCTGTCGGCGGGGGAGATGCGGCAAGTGCGCCGGACGGCCTGGGTCCTGGAGGCGGTGGATGGCCGCTCCATCCTGTTCGAGGATGCGGATCGCTGGGATGATCGGCGTTCCTGGCCGGCCGCCGTGGAAGCCAGCCTCGCTTTCCGCCTGCCGGGCCGGATCGAGGGGCGCACCATCCACGGTCGCTTCACAGCGGCGCTGCGAGGGAGCACGCCCGACTTTTCCGTGGCGTCATGGGCCGTGACCGGCGCCGCAGCTGCCGATGCGGATGAGGCCACGCTGTTGCGTCGGCTCGGCGCCATGACCCGGGCGGAGATGTCCGACGGGGAATTCCGGCTTTCCGATGCGGATGGCGGCAGCCTCACCTTTCGCCGAGCCGATCACACCCCTTGACCCCCGCAGAAACGCAAGCGCCGGCCTGCCCCGGACCCGCCTGGCGCGCGCAGATGACATCGCCCGCGCCAATGCCGCGGCCGCGCAAGCCACGCCTCGCCGCAGCCGACCGTTGCGGCGGCCCGATGCGCCTCGGGCGCCTGTCAGTGGCGGGCGCTGGTGGCGTCGCTTGGCCCTTTCGCGGCGCCGGCATCCCGGCTATCCCTCGCCCATGCGGTGGACCATCCCAAACGTTCTGACAACGCTCAGGCTGCTGGCGGCCCCGGGCGTGGCGGTGATGTTTCTCTATTTCAACCGGCCTTGGGCCGACTGGCTGGCATTGGTGCTGTTCGTGGGCGCCGCGATCACCGACTGGTTCGACGGCTATCTCGCCCGGCTCTGGAAGCAGGAAAGCCGGCTGGGCGCGATGCTCGATCCGATCGCCGACAAGGCGATGGTGGTGATCGCGCTTCTGGTCATCACCGGCTATTCCGGCATGGATCCGTGGCTGATCCTGCCGGCCACCGTGATCCTCTTCCGCGAGGTGTTCGTCTCGGGCCTGCGCGAGTTCCTCGGCGCCAAGGCAGGCCTGCTCAACGTCACCAAGCTGGCCAAGTGGAAGACCACCGCGCAGATGGTGGCGATCGGGGTCCTGTTCCTCGCCACCGGGCTCGACTACATGCATCAGGAGCGGCTGGACATGCTGGGTCCGGACCGGCTGGCCCGGCTGGTCGCGCGCGACAGCACGGTGTGGGCGGAGGCGATGGCGGCGTGGTACGCCTATGTCGCCGGGCTGATCCTGATCTGGATCGCGGCCGGCCTGACCCTGATCACCGGGTGGGACTATTTCCGCAAGGCGATACCCCATCTGAAGGACGAGGTGGCGCGATGATCGAGGTGCTGTATTTCGCCTGGGTGCGCGAGCGCATCGGCCTGCCCCGCGAACGCATGGAGACAGGCGCCGCAACCGTGAGTGAGCTCGTCGAGGAACTCAGGGCGCGGGAGCCGCGCTATGCCGCGGCCTTCGCCGATACGGCGGCACTGCGCGTCGCCGTCGACCAGGAACTGGCCGATTTCGACGCGCCGCTTGCAGGGGTGCGCGAGGTCGCGTTCTTTCCGCCGATGACCGGTGGCTGAAACATGCGCATCGAGGTGCAGGCCGAGCCGTTCGATTACGGGCAGGAGTGCAGCCGCTTCACGGCCGGCTGTGGCGGGGCAGGGGCCGTCGTCACCTTCGCCGGCATCGTGCGCAATCATGCCGGGGGCGGGCTCGAGGCGATGGAGATCGAGCATTACCCGGGCATGACAGCCCGGGCGATCACGGGCATCGCCGCAGAGGCGCGCCGACGCTGGCATCTCTGCGATGTTCTGGTCATCCACCGCCACGGCGTGCTGGAGCCCGGCGAGGTCATCATGATGGTCGCGACCGCCGCGCGGCACCGGGCCGAGGCCTTCGCGGCGGCAGAGTTCCTGATGGATTACCTGAAGTCGCGCGCGCCATTCTGGAAGAAGGAGGTCGGCCGGGCCGGATCGACCTGGGTGGAGGCCCGCGACGCCGACGAGGCAGCCCTCGATCGCTGGGGGAAGTGACACCGCTGCGATCAGACTCATCTTTTGCTCACTCTTTTGCGCAAGGCTCGCCGCGTATCTGCTAGAGTGGGGCTGCCGTGTTCGGCGCGCCGGGCAACAATGGGCAACGGCCCGCGCAGGTCAGGGCATTGGAGTGACGGGAATGCGCGAGAGAAGTTTTTTCCAGCAGGTTTTGGTACTGTTGTCGCCGGGGTGGTCCGGCGATGCTTGCGGAGTGCGGTTGCCGCAGGACGCGTGCAGCGCGATCGGGGCTCTGCGACAGACGCTGGCCGGTCTGACCCTCGCCGCAGTGCTGGCAATGGGGTTGAGTCTTGCGCAGGCCAGTTGGGCGCGGGCCGACGGCCTTGCCGCGCCTGAAGGCAGGGTGGTGCTTCTCGTGCATGGGCAGATCACCGCGACCAATGGCGAGGAGGGTGCCGCCTTCGATCTGGCCATGCTGGAAGAGATGCCGGTCACCGAATTCACCACCAGCACCGTCTGGACCGAGGGCGCGAGCACCTACACTGGCGTGCTGATGCGCGACCTGCTGGAGATGCTGGGTGCCAACGGCAGCCAGCTGGTGGCCAGCGCTGTGGACGGGTATCAGGTGGTCATCCCGCTGGACGAACTGCACGCCGACGGCCCGATCATCGCCTATCGCCGCGATGGCGAGCTGATGCCGCTGCGCGACCGTGGACCGCTGTGGGTGCTGTTTCCGTTCGACGAAAACCCCGCCTACCGCAACGAGACGAGTTATGGCCGCAGCATCTGGCAACTCACCCAGATCGCGATCGAAGAGTGACGTGGCGGCGCCGGGGCGAGACACCGGTGATGTAGGGCCGTCGGGCGTGGCACGGCTGCTGCGGGCGGTGCGGCCAGGATCGTTCCGGCGGCTGCTGCGCTATGGGGTGGTGGGCGCCGTCCTTGCGGGGGCGGTCATCCTGATCGTGAGCCTCGCCGAAGAGGCGCGGCGCGAGTTCCAGGGGCTGAGCACCGCCGGGCTCGACAACATGGTCTGGACGGCGTCGCAGCTCGAGGTGGATGTGCTGCGGCTGCTGGCCGAGGCCGAGCGCCTGACCGGCCGCCCCGAGATGGATGCCGCCGCCCTCGGCTCCCTGCGGACACGCTACGACATCCTCTACAGCCGGGCCAACATCCTGTCGCGCAGCGTGATGCTCGAGGCGCTGGCCGAGGACCGGACGGTCATCGACGCACTCGATCGCCTGCGCGCCTTCCTGGACCGCTACGAGCCCCTGATTGACGGCGAGGATGCGGCGCTGATGGCCGCCGTGCCGGCCCTGCGCGACGATACCGAGCGGCTGCATGGCGAAAGCCGTCAGATGGTTCTGCGAATCATCGACCATTTCGCCCGCGACGCCGACGAGAAGCGCGCCGGCCTGGCCGCGCTGCTGCAGCGGATCGCCGTGGCGACGGTGGCCCTGCTGCTGGTGCTCAGTGCGCTGCTGGTCCTGCTGGCGCGCCTCTATCGCCGCCAGCAGCGCGCGCAGGCCGAACTGCGGGTCGCGCGGGATGCGGCGCTGGCGGGCCAGCGCGCGAAAGCGAGCTTCATCGCCGTGATGAGCCACGAGATGCGCACGCCGCTCAATGGCATCCTCGCCTCGCTGGAGCTCGTGCTTGGCAGGATCCGCGAGCCCAAGCAGAAGCAGTTCGTCGAACTGGCGCATGCCTCGGCGCTCCAGCTCATGCATCAGATCAACGACGTCCTGGACATCTCGAAAATCGAGGCCGGGCGCATCGAGATCGACGCGGCCCCGTTCGAACCGGGCCCGCTGCTGGAGGCCACGATCGCCTCGCTGCAGCCGCTGGCCGAGGCGCGCGGCAATGCCATCGGGCTGGAACTGGCACCGGGCCTGCCCAGGGCCGTGCAGGGCGATGTCGTCCGGCTGCGCCAGATCCTGCAGAATTTCCTGTCCAACGCCATCAAGTTCACCGAGAACGGCCGGATCACGGTGGCCGCGCGACCCGCCGGGAACGGACTGCTCGAGATATCGGTGGCCGACAGCGGTATCGGGATCGCGCGCGACGACCTGGAGCGCGTCTTCGAGGATTTCGTGATGCTCGACCCCACCTACAGCCGCGAGGTCGGGGGTTCCGGTCTTGGCCTGTCGATCTGTCGGCGTCTGGCTTCAGCCATGGGTGGAGAGGTCGGCGCCGAAAGCACCAAGGGAGCCGGCAGCCGCTTCTGGGTGCGCCTGCCCCTGCCCGAGGTGGCCGATGCACCAGCGACAACGGCGCCGGATTCGCCGGTCGCCAACCTGGCGGTTCCCGACGGTGGCGCCCTCCCCGGTGGCGAGGCGCCGGCACCCGCGGCGGGCGGGCTCTGCGTTCTCGTGGCGGACGACAACGCCGTCAACCGGACGGTGATTGCGCAGATGCTCCTCGATCTGGGACACCAGCCTCACCTTGCCGCCAATGGGCGCGAGGCCGTGGCTCTGGGCCGGGAGACGGCATTCGATGCCATCCTGATGGACATCAGCATGCCCGAGATGGATGGCGTGACCGCGGCCGGTCACATCCGCGCTGCGGGCCGGTCGGTCACCGCGCCGATCTTTGCGCTGACCGCCCATGCCATGCCCGACGAACTGGCGCGCTTCGAGGCCGCCGGCCTG
>PUNI01000321.1 GCA_003551745.1 Paracoccaceae bacterium
ACGACCGAAGGTCGCGCTCGCCGAGCCGGCGCCGGAGGATCAGCAGGATCTGTCCGAGCCTGTGACGCCGGTGCGCCCCGCCCGGCCGGCGCGGCGCGGCGCCGGCGCGGCGCGCCCTGCCCCGCTGGTTCTGGCCTCGACGCAGCGGATCGACCGGTCCGCGCCCCCGGCCCCTGCACCCAACGCCGACGGCCCCCTCGTGCTGGAGCCCGCCGTCAGCCGGCCCGCGGCCGCCGGCGCCACCGCGCTGGCCTGCGCCGAGGAGCCCGCGCTGGAGCAGGAAGCCTTCGCCCGCTTTGTCGCCCGGGCGGGCGTCACCGACATGGCGGATGTGCTGGAAGCCGCGGCCGTCTACACGGTCCATGTCGAGGGCATGACCGAGTTCTCGCGTCCGCAGATCCTGCGCCGGGCTACCGAGGCCGGGCTCGACGAGCGGGCCGATCCCGAGGCCGGCCTGCGCGTCTTCGGCCGGCTGCTGCGTGAGGGACGCATCCTCAAGGGCCGCCGCGGTCTTTTCAAAGTTCCGGAGGAATCGCGTTTCGCCGCCGAGTTGCGGCAGGACGAGCACTGACGGCGCCGGCGATCCGGGAGGCGGGTCAGTCCTTCCCGGCGTCGGGGTCCTCGCGGCCCACGCCCTTGAAGACGAACTTCAAGGGCAGCGCCCAGATCACGCCGAGCACCAGGAACACCAGCGCCTCGATCAGGAAATGCGGACGCTCGAAGAGTTCGACCAGATTGACGGCCAGCACCACGTAGATCGGCAGCCCCACGATGAGGATGAAGATCGACCAGCGCTTGCGCGCCTTGTGGGAAAGCTGGGGCATCGGATCTGCGCCTCGCTGCACTCAGTCTGCGAAGGGATCGGTGACGAGGATGGTGTCGTCCCGCTCGGGCGACGTGGAGACTAGCGCCACTGGACAGCGGATCAACTCCTCGATCCGGCGCACGTATTTCACGGCTGCCGCAGGCAGGTCGGCCCAGCTGCGGGCGCCCGCGGTGCTCTCGCGCCAACCCTCCATTTCCTCGTAGATCGGGCGCACGCGCGCCTGCTGCCGGGCGGCGGTGGGCAGATGGTCAAGCCGCGCGCCGTCGAGTTCGTAGCCGGTGCAGATGCACAGGGCATCGAAGCCGTCCAGCACGTCGAGCTTCGTGAGCGCGATGCCCGAGACACCAGATTGCGCGCAGGTCTGCCGCACCAGCACGGCATCGAACCATCCGCAGCGGCGCTTTCGGCCCGTCACCGTCCCGAATTCATGGCCACGCTCGCCCAGGCGCTGGCCGATTGCGTCGTCGAGTTCAGTGGGGAACGGCCCCTCTCCGACGCGGGTGGTATAGGCCTTGACGATGCCGAGCACGAAACTGACCGCACCCGGCCCGAGCCCGGAGCCGGTGCTGGCCATGCCGGCCATGGTGTTCGACGAGGTGACGAAGGGATAGGTGCCGAAATCGATGTCAAGGAGCGCGCCCTGGGCCCCCTCGAACAGGATCCGCCGGCCGGCACGGCGGGCCTCGGTCAGCACCTGCCAGACCGGCCGCGCATAGGGCAGGATCCTCGGCGCGATCTCGGCCAGTGCGGCTTCCAGCGCCGCACGGTCCACCGGCTCGAGACCCAACCCCCGGCGCAGAGCGTCGTGATGCACCAGAAGCCGGTCGATCCGCTGGGCACGGGTCTCGGCATCGGCGAGATCGGCCACGCGCATGGCGCGCCGGCCGACCTTGTCCTCATAGGCCGGGCCGATGCCTCGGCCAGTGGTGCCGATCTTGGCCACGCCGGTCTGCGCCTCCCGGGCCCGGTCGAGTTCGCCATGCACGGGCAGGATCAGCGGGGCGTTCTCGGCGATGATCAGATTGTCGGGACTGACCGCGACACCCTGCCCCGCCAGACGCTCGATCTCGGCCGACAGCGCCCAGGGGTCGAGCACCACGCCATTGCCGATGACCGAGAGCTTGCCCGGCCGGACGATCCCCGAGGGCAGCAGACTGAGCTTGTAGACGGTGCCGTCGATGACCAGCGTGTGGCCGGCATTGTGGCCGCCCTGGAAGCGGACGATGACGTCGGCGCGTTCCGACAGCCAGTCGACGATCTTGCCCTTGCCCTCGTCGCCCCACTGCGCGCCCACCACGACGACGTTGGCCATGCTCACCCTCCGCTTGCGGCATTGCGCCGGCTCAATAGCGCAGGCTCACGGCGGAGGGAAACCGAAAGGCGCCGGCCGCGGCCCGGGGTTGCGGCGCAGCCCGGTTGCGCCTAAGTAGCCGCGCAAGTTACGCGGGTCGCCCCATGGAAAACGTCGTCCTCATCGTTCACCTGATCCTTGCGCTCGCCATCATCGCGGTGGTGCTGCTGCAGCGGTCGGAGGGCGGCGGTCTCGGCATCGGCGGAGGCGGCGGCGCCACCTCCAGCCGGCCGGCGCTGGGTGCGCTCGGAAAGGTGACCTGGGCACTGGGGATCGCGTTCATCATCACGTCGCTGACGCTGACCGTCTTCGCGGCAGAGCGGGCGGCGGGCGTGTCCATCCTCGACCGCCTCGGCATCGAGGGCCCGGCCCAGCCGGCGCAGCCCGACGTGCCCGCGGACGACGGCCTGCTGCCGCCGATCCTCGACGGTGCCGGCGGCGGCCTGACCCCGCCCCGAGCGGAAGACTGACGCGCTCCTCCCGGGCGCACCGGGCGGGCGCGCCGTTTATCCACAACCGCTTGAGGCTTCGCCGGGCATGGCGACAGCATGTTGCGTGTCAGCCGTTGCGGCGGTGCGCGAAATCGGCTACTTCCTGACTCCCGTGATGCCGCGCGGTCGGGCCGCGCCGAAGGCGCGTCAGCGTCAGAACACGGGAGCAGTCGCCTGCCATGGCACGCTATGTCTTCATCACCGGCGGAGTGGTCTCCAGCCTCGGAAAAGGCCTTGCCTCCGCGGCGCTGGGGGCCTTGCTGCAGGCGCGCGGCTTCACCGTGCGGCTGCGCAAGCTCGACCCCTATCTGAACGTCGATCCGGGCACGATGAGCCCCTTCGAGCATGGCGAGGTCTTCGTCACCGATGACGGCGCCGAGACGGACCTCGATCTGGGCCATTACGAGCGCTTCACGGGCGTCTCGGCGCGCGCGACCGACTCGGTCTCCTCGGGTCGGATCTATTCCAACGTGCTCGAGAAGGAACGCCGCGGCGACTACCTCGGCAAGACGATCCAGGTGATCCCCCACGTCACCAACGAGATCAAGGACTTCCTGCGCATCGGCGACGAGGAGGTCGACTTCATGCTGTGCGAGATCGGCGGCACGGTGGGCGACATCGAGGGCCTGCCCTTCTTCGAGGCGATCCGCCAGTTCGCCCATGAGCGCCCGAGCGGGCAGTGCATCTTCATGCATCTCACGCTCCTGCCCTATCTCTCGGCCAGCGGAGAGCTGAAGACGAAGCCCACCCAGCATTCGGTGAAGGAGCTGCGCGCCATCGGCATCGCGCCCGACGTGCTGGTCTGCCGCTCCGAAAAGCCCATCCCCGAGACCGAGCGCGCCAAGATCGCGCTTTTCTGCAACGTCCGCCCCGAGGCGGTGATCCCAGCCTATGACCTGACGTCGATCTACGAGGCGCCGCTGGCCTATCACCGCGTCGGGCTCGATCAGGCGGTGCTCGACGCCTTCGGCATCTCGCCGGCGCCGCGCCCCGACCTGACCCGATGGAAGGACGTGATAGACCGGCTGGACAATGCCGAGGGCGAGGTGCGCATCGCCGTGGTGGGGAAATACACAAGGCTGGAGGACGCCTACAAATCCATCGCCGAGGCGCTGACCCATGGCGGCATGGCCCACCGGGTGCGGGTGCGCGCCGACTGGGTGGACAGCGAGATCTTCGAGCGCGAGGACCCCGCCGCGCATCTGGAGGAGTTTCACGCCATCCTCGTCCCCGGCGGCTTCGGCGAGCGGGGCACCGAGGGGATGGTGCGGGCTGCGCAGTTCGCGCGCGAGCGGGGCGTCCCATATCTGGGGATCTGTCTGGGGATGCAGATGGCGGTGATCGAGACCGCCCGGAACCTCGCCGGGATGAAGGACGCCGGCTCCGAGGAATTCGACCACGAGGCCGGCGAAAGGCGCTTCACGCCGGTGGTCTATCACCTCAAGGAATGGGTGCAGGGCAACCACACCGTCCGCCGCAAGGCCAGTGACGCCAAGGGCGGCACCATGCGGTTGGGCGCCTACACCGCGATGCTGACGCCCGGCTCCAAGGTGGCCGAGGTCTATGGCGCCACCAGCATCGAGGAACGCCATCGCCATCGATACGAGGTGGACATCCGGTATCGCGATCGGCTGGAGGCCTGCGGGCTGGCCTTCTCCGGGATGTCGCCCGATGGCCGGCTGCCCGAGATCGTCGAGGTCGCCGACCATCCCTGGTTCATCGGTGTGCAGTTCCATCCCGAGCTGAAATCCAAACCCTTCGCGCCCCACCCGCTGTTCGCCGATTTCGTTCGCGCCGCGGTGGAAGTCAGCCGGCTGGTCTGAACCCTGGCGTGCGCGGGTCCCGCGCGGGCCGGCGATTTCCCGTCGGGCCAGGCCGCGCAGAGGTTGCGCCGCGCGTCGGTTTGGCCCAAGTTTGCGGCCGATCGGTCGGGCGCGGGGTCCCGCGGCAGAACGAACCGGCCACAGGACGACCTAGGGAGGACGTATCCAATGACGATCACGCGACGCTTTCTGACGATCTCGACGCTGGGGGCCGCGCTGGCGACCGCGCCGGCACTGGCCGACGACCGCGCCGACTGGCCGAGCGACCTGACGGTCGGGACCGCGAGCCAGGGCGGTGTCTATTTCGTTTATGGCAACGGTCTGGCCGCCTTCATCGCCGAAGAGCTGGGCATCAGCGCCTCGGGCGAGGTCACCGGCGGCCCGGTGCAGAACGTGACCTTGGTGCAGACCGGCGAGCATGACATCGGCCTTGTCACGATGGGCCCGATGTTCGAGGCCTGGACCGGCGAGAGCGAGCTGGCCCCGGGGCTCGAGCACACCGATGTGCGCGCGCTCTTCCCGATGTACGAGACGCCCTTCCAGGGCATCGCGCTTTGCAACCAGAACATCTCCAGCGTCTCGGACCTCGCCGGCAAGCGGGTCAGCGTGGGCCCCGCCGGCGGCACGCCGGGCACCTACTGGCCGCGCATCTTCGACGCGCTCGATGTGGATGCGAACGCCTCGTTCGCCGGTGCGGCGGATGCGGCCAGCCAGCTGCAGGACGGGCTGATCGACGCCTTCGTCTTCGCCGCCGGTGTGCCGATCGCCGCCTTCTCGCAGCTTGCCGCCGAAGCGGATGTCTGCACCTTCTCGTTCAGCGAAGAGGAACATGCAGCGGTGCTCGAGGCGTTCCCGGAGGTGTCGCCCTTCACCATTCCCGCCGGTTCCTACACCGTGCAGGACGAGGATCAGCAGTCGGTGGCGATGTGGAACTTCGCGGTCGTCCACCAGGACATGCCCGAGAGCCTCGCCTATGAGATCACCCGGCTGGTGATGGAGAACAACGAGCGGATGATGCAGATCCACGCCGCCGCGGTGGCGACGCTGCCCGAGAACTTCGTCAACAACAGCTTCCTGCCCTTCCACCCGGGCGCGGTGCGCTGGTTCGAGGAGAACGGTTTCGACATCTCCGAGGATCTGCGCGGCTGAGGGCCGGGCGCTCCGACGCAGGGACGTCGAACCAAACAAAAGGCCGCCAGTGGCGGCCTTTTGCCGTATAACTGGCCGAAAATCGGGATTCTCACCGACGGGAGGAAGCATGGCGAGCACCGATGCGCGGGCGGCGCCACAGGGCAAAGGCGCGGAAAGCCTCGCCGAGGGCGTCGACCGCGAGATCGTGATGTCGAACCAGCGGGTGCCTCCGGGGCGCCTCGGCAAGATCCTCGTCGCACTGTGCATCTTCTACACCGCCTTCCACATCGGGGTGATGAACATCTACCCGCTGGAGACCTGGACCTATCGGCTGGCCCATGTCACCGGCGGGCTGATCCTCGGCTTCCTGCTCTATTCGGCGACCGTCTTCGCCACCGACGACCCGAAGCCCTGGCGGCCATCGATGGCGGAGCTTGCGCTGGTGGTGCCGGCGGGGCTGGCGATTGCGGTCGCGCTGGTGCAGATCACCGTGGCGATCCTGACCGGCGACCTGATCGCCATGGGCGCGCCGCCCGACAAGATGCTGACGACTTTCGGCTGGCCGCTTGCCGCCGGAACGGCGCTGGCGCTGATCGCAAGCTGGATCTTTCCGGGAAATGACCGCACGCGCATCGCCCTGCCCGACATGCTGCTGGCGCTGGCGGCCCTGACGGTCGGGCTCTACATCATCGCTCATGCCGGCTTCCTGCGAAACCGCGCCGGCGTCTTTCCCCATGTCAACGACATGTATGCCGCGATCGCCGGCATCGCGCTGATCCTCGAGCTGACGCGGCGGCTCGCCGGGCTCGCGCTGGTGATCATCGTCGGGCTGTTCATCGCCTATGGCTTCGTCGGGCCCTGGCTGCCCGGCTTCCTCGCCCACCGCGGCTATGCGCCGGAGCGCTTCTTCGCGCGCATCTACACCGACATCGGCGTGCTGGGGCCGACAACGGCGGTGTCGTCCACCTACATCATCCTCTTCATCACCTTCGCGGCCTTCCTGCAGGCCAGCCGCGTGGGCGAGTATTTCATCAACTTCGCCTTCGCCGCCGCCGGCGGGGCGCGCGGCGGGCCGGCCAAGGTGGCGATCTTCGGCTCGGGCCTCATGGGGATGATCAACGGCACCTCGGCGGGCAACGTCGTCTCCACCGGCTCGCTGACCATCCCGCTGATGAAGAAGGTGGGCTACCGGCCCCAGACGGCGGCCTCGATCGAGGCGGCGGCGAGTTCGGGAGGGCAGA
>PUNI01000263.1 GCA_003551745.1 Paracoccaceae bacterium
CCAGCGTCACCCCGCCGCTGGCATGCAGCCGGGAGATGCGGCTGCGGCCGGTTCCTTCGGCATATTCGACCCGCACCCGCGCGGCCGCCAGGCGCACGCCTTCTTGTGCGACCACCACGTCGCCGGTGAAGATCGCTGTGCCGTCCGCCTGATCCACCTCCAGGGTTTCCGCGGTCACCTCGACCGGCGCGGCGCGGTCGACGTCGAGCCCGGAAAACGGCACTTGCGCCTGGGGCCATGCCGCAGCGGGCAGCACCGCCACGGTGAGGGCGGCCAGTCCGGCGCGCAGGGATCGGGAGCCGGCGGGTCGGGGCATCGTCACTCTCCGCTTGCGGGCTGGTATACCAGCCGCACCCCGTCGGTGAACAGCAGGCTGTGGGTCGGGGCGGCACCGTCCGGGCCCGGCGTTGTCTGCATCACGAAGCGCCCGGCCTCCAGCCGCCCCGGCGGACCCTCGGCCGTCACCGGCCCGAGGCTTTCGGCCCAGCTGCGATCCAGGGCGGCCACCAGCGCATCGGAGCGCACGCGGTATCCCGCCGGCGTCTCGACCACCATGTTGCCCTGCAGGGTCAATTCCTCGGCGATGCGATCGATCCGTGCATGATCGGCGGTAAGCCGGCTGATGCGACCGTCGGTGGTGGCGAAAAGCACCGTCACCGCCTCGGCGGCGGCGGTCTCGGTCGCACCCGAGGTGATGCGCAGCGTGGCGGCCGTGAGCGTGATCGCCGCGCCGTCGAGCGTGACGGTTGCCACCTGCGGCGCGGTGATGCGGGGATCCCGGGCGAGATCCTCGGCGTCGATCGCCGCGAGCGGCAGCGCACGGGACGGATCGATGTCGCGCGAGAACAGAAAGAGGGTCGAGAGCACCGCCAGCGCCGCCAGCGGCAGGGCGAGGCGCAGGCCCGCCACGATCCGGCTGTGCAGCGTGTCGGCAAGGCGCATGCCACCGTCCTTCAATGAGCGAAGATGTCGGCATCCGCCCAACCGGCCAGATCGAGGGCGGCGCGGGTCGGCAGGAAGTCGAAACAGGCCCGTGCGAGATCCAGGCGGCCCTCGCGGATGAGCATCTCCTCCAGCCGGGCCTTCAGGCGGTGCAGATGAAGCACATCGGCGGCCGCATAGGCCCGCTGTGCCTCGGTCAGCGTCTCGGCACCCCAGTCGGAGCTTTGCTGGGCCTTGGAGACATCGATCTCGCACAGTTCGGACAACAGGTACTTCAGCCCGTGGCGGTCGGTGTAGGTACGCACCAGCTTCGAGGCGATCTTGGTGCACCACACCGGGGCCACCACCACCCCGAGCCCGTTGCGCAGCGCGGCGAGGTCGAAGCGCGCGAAATGGAAAAGCTTCAGCGTGCCGGCATCGGCCAGAAGTCGCGCCAGACGCGGCGCGTCGGTCTGGCCGCGGGCGATCTGCACCAGATGCGCCGTGCCGTCGCCGGATGACAGCTGCACGAGGCACAACCGGTCGCGGTGCGGATGCAGACCCATGGTCTCGGTGTCGACCGCGACCACCGGGCCGAGGTCGAGACCCTCGGGAAGGTCGTCGCGATGCAGATGGACGGTCATCGACGCTCCGGGGCGGTCAGGCAGCCCTCCGACATAGGTGGCCTTCGAGGCTGTCGTCAACCGCAGCGGTGGCGATCGCTGCGGACAACCAGGCTGCCGCAGGCACCCGGCGCGGAGCGGACAGCACCGCCTCGGTGCGCACGGCGGCCACGCGTCTGGCGGCGGAACTGGGCGCCGGCAGTGGCCCCGACACAGACCGATTGCGCCGTTCAGCGAACCACGAACTCGGCATAGAGCGCGCCGGCCGACGAGATCGCCGTGAGGATATCGATCATCTCGCGGGGTGACACGCCGAGCGCATTGAGCCCCGCAACCACCTCCGACAGCGAGGTGCCGCCGGTCAACTCGGCGAGCCCGGTGCGCTCGTCCTCCTCAAGCCCGACGCGGGTGCGCGGGACGACCACCGTCTGGCCTTCCGCGAAGGGATTAGGCTGGGCGACCAGCGGTTCCTCCTCGACCCGCAGCGTGAGGCTGCCCTGGGCGACGGCGACCGGGCTGATCCGCACGTCCTGCCCCATCACGATGGTGCCGGTGCTGGGGTCGACCACCACCCGCGCACGCCGTTCCGGTGTCACCGTGATGTTCTCGATCCGGCCGAGGACATGCGCCGGCGAGGCCATCCGCGCCGCTGCGATGTCCACGAGGACGGTGCCGGCGTCGAGCATTGCGGCCACCGTGCGCCCGAAATCGGCATTGATCGCGCGTTCGATCCGGTCGGCGGTGGTGAAGTCGGGGCTGCGCAGCGCGAGGCGGACCTGCGACAGGCGCGTGAAATCGAAATCGACCTCGCGTTCGATACGCCCGCCGGCCGGGATCGACCCGGTGGTGGGCACGCCCTGCACCACGCTGGCCGCCTCACCCTCGGCGGAGACGCCCCCGGCGATCACGGAACCCTGGGCCACGACATAGATCTGCCCGTCGGCGCCGTAGAGCGGCGTCATCACCAGCGTGCCGCCCAGCAGGCTGCGGGCGTCGCCGATCGCCGAGACCGTGACATCGAGACGGCCGCCCGCGCGCCCGAAGGGCGGCATCGTGGCGGTCACGAGCACGGCGGCGACATTGCGCGGCCGCAACTGCTCTCCGGTGACATTGACCCCGAGCCGTTCGAGGATCGAGGCCATGATGTCCTCGGTGAAGGGGGCATTGCGCATCCCGTCACCGGTCCCGTTGAGGCCGACGACAAGGCCATATCCGACCAGATCGTTTCCGCGGACGCCATCGAACTCCACCAGATCCTTCAGGCGCACGCTCTGGGCGGTTGCGAGAGCCGGCAGAAGTGCGAGGCAGAGCGCGGCGAGCCAGAGGCGGATCACCGGAGATACTCCGTGAGGTTGAGCCGCTGCAGTCGCGACGTCAGGGTGAACAGGGTGTCGAGGCGTCCGATCGCCTCTTCGAGCCGCACGCCGGCCTCGAACGGATCCACGCCGATGAGGTCGGTCCGCGCGATTTCCATGGCGGCCAGCTCGGCTTCGTTGCGGATGCGGGCCGCCTCGATCCGGGCCTCGGTGCCGCCGAGCTCTCCGGCGAGCGCCACGATGCCGGTGCGCGCGTTGAGCAGACCGGCGGCGTTGTCGCGCAGCGCCAGCGCCCGTTCGCGCGGATCGCCCGCGAGGGCGCCGGCATCGACAGCGGCGCCGACGGCCAGCCTGGCCAGAGCGGCCCGGATCTCGGCGCTGCGGGCGGTGACGTCGAGATTGACCGAGAGCCCGGGTGCGACGGCAAAGGGGCCCATGCCCCTTTCCTCGCCGAGGAAAGCCACGCCGTTGCCGGGGTCGAGGAACCAGTCGCTGATGGCCTGATCGAGATCGGCGGCCGTGGTTGCGGCGGCGACCGCTGGATCGGCCAGCACCGCCGCGAGGATATCCTGGGCCGGGGCAAGCGCGCGCCGGTCGGTTGCGGTGCCGGAGAACAGCGCGCGCCCCGCAATCTGCTCGTTGAGCGCGGCGACCGCCGTGCGGAAGGCCGCGCCCCCCTCGGCGGCGATCTTGTCGATGATCTGCGGCGGCATCTCGGGATTGATGACGAGGTATTTCTCGGCAAGCTCCGCGGTGTCGGTCAGCAGCCGGTCGAGCACCTTCTGCTGGGCCGCAGCGTGCAGCGCCGTCTCGGTGATCGTTTTGGCGAAGGCAGACAGCGTGGTCCGGCTGCGCTCGATCCCAGTCAGCGGCGTGTAGTCGCCGCGCAGGGTCTGCGTGGGGTTCGCCGTCCGGCCGGTGGTCAGCTCCTGGCTGTGGCGCGAGATCGCAGCGCTGAGCCCGCCGGTCTGCCGGCGCAACTGCAGGGTGCGGACAAGATCGCTGACGGTGAGATAGCTCATGCTCGGCCCCCTGCGGCTCAGATCCGGGTCAGTTCGCGCAGCATCTCGTCCACCGCCTGGATCACCCGGGCGTTGGCGGCATAGGCACGTTCGATCAGCAGAAGCTTCTGCATCTCGTCATCGGTATTCACCCCGTCGCGGGCCTGGGCGTCACGCAGCGCGGTGTTCTGGCCCCTGGCGAAGCTGAGCTGGCCCTCGGCGGTGATCCGGGCTCCGCCGATCCGGCCCTGCAGTTCCGCGGCGAGGCCGGAGACATCGCGCGGCGTGCCCGAGAACCCGCCCGTCGGCGGCGCGGTGCGGGCCTCCAGCGCACCGGCGAGAAGCGCGAGGTTGCGCGCGTCGCCCGGCGGGCCCTGCACAATGGCATCGAGCCCGTCGCGCAGTCGCCAGCTCTCCCCGGCCAGCAGCGCCGGCGCGAGCGTCAGCCGCTGCGCAAGTCCGGCGTCGGTCGCCGGCACAGGCGGGCTGCCATCGATGAAGATCGCCAGATCCGGCCGTTCGGCGGGCGGCAGCGCGTCGGCCGCCGTCTCGAAGCGGGTGATGAGGTCACGCGCCAGCGCATCGAGCCCGCCCTGGACCTCGGGCAAGGTGCCATCCCGCAACGCGAACTGTGCCGAGAGCGCACCGCCGCCCAGCGGCCCCCCGGGGCCGGTACTTATCGGAATGCCGTTGAGGGTCAGGCCCGACAGAGCGCCGCCGGCCAGCGTCGTCTCCGGGCCGATCGGCCCGCCGAAGGCCGAGAATCCGATGCGCGCCGCGGTGCCGTCGAGCAGGATCGCCCCGGTGTCGGTGTAGAGCGCGATCTGGCCGAGCGGGCGTTCCATCTGCCGCAGGGGCACCAGATCGGCAATCTCGTCGACCAGCTTCTGGCGCTCGTCGTAAAGCCCGTTGGGCTGGCGGCCCGCGGTGACCTCGCGCAGGATCGCGCGGTTGACCTGTTCGATCCGCGCCAGCGTGTCGTTGAGCCGTTCGACCCCGAGGCCGATCTGCCGGTCGGCCTCGGCGCGCAGGCCCTGCACCTCGCCCGCGACGCGCCCGATCCCGCCGGCGAGGTCACCGGCGCTGCGAACCACCGCGTCGAGCCGGATCTGGGCGTCGGGGCGGCTGGCGGCCTCGGTCAGCGCGGCCTCCAGGTCGGCGACATGGCTGGCCAGCGCGCCGGGCTCGCCCGGCAGCCCTAAGGCGGTGTCGATCCACTCCAGCGCCTGCGCGGTCACCGCGGCCGCTCCGAGCTGCGCATCGGCAGCGCGACGATCGGCCAGGAGCCCGGCGTCCACCATGCGGACCTCGCCGAGCACCCGGACGCCGCCGACATTCTTGCCGACGGCCCGCGCAGCCAGTTCCACCTCGCGCCGGCCGTAGTTCTCGTTGGTGCTGTTGGCCACGTTCGAGGAGACGGCCCCGGCCTGCCGCGCCACGGCGGTGAGGCCGGTGACGGCGGAGTGGAGGGCAGAAGACAGGCTCATCGGTCAGCTCCTTGCACCGGCCGCGGGGCCGTCAGCGCTTGATGTTGGTGGTTTCCTGCAGCATCTCGTCCACGGTCTGGATGACCTTGGCATTGGAGGAATAGGCGCGCTGGGTCTGGATCATGGCCGTCAGCTCGCCGGCGACATCGGTGGCCGATTCCTCGCGCGAGAAGCCGGCCATCTCGCCGACCGGGCCCTCGCCCGCGTTCCACAGGAAGAACGGCCCGCTCTCGCGGGAGACCCGATAGGCCTGGTTGCCCAGCGCCAGCAGCCCGTTGGGGTTGGGCACGTCGATCACCGGAATCTGGTAGATCGTCCGCACGAAGCCGTTGTCGTAGATGGCGTTGAGCATCCCGCTCTCCTCCACCTCCACCGAGACCAGATTGCCGATGGGGGCGCCGTCACGGTTCACGCCGATCACCGCGAAGCGGTCGGAGAGCTGCGTCAGCCCGCGGTTGTCGCCATCCGGGCCGAAGTAGATCGTCACCGGATCGGCGTTGCCCGGAACGGCCAGACCGAAGGAGGTGGGCGGCGGGCTCACCCCGTCCACCGAAACCAGCGTGCCGGCCGCGGGCCCCGTGGCCTGGAACACGAGGGTGCGGGTTTCCACCGTGCCGTCGGGAGCGGTGGCCGTCAGCACCCATTCATGCGTCGGCGGATCGCCGGCGGCGGCGAGCTGCGGCGTGAGCACCACCGAGATCGTGTCGCCCAGCCCGAGATCGTTGAAATACTCCACCGTCAGCTCGATCGGGTCGCCGGTCGCATCGGCAGCGGTGGCGGTCGCCGGCAGGTTCACACCGAGATCGACCGTGGTGGTGGGGTTGCCCGCAAACTGGCCGTCGTTGATCCGCACCGGGCGCAGCGCGCTGTCGGTGTCGCGCGGGAAGCTCGGGATGGTACCGTCGGGATTGGCGGGAATGCCCATCAGCACGAGGCCCGAGGCGGTGCGCAGGATGCCGTTGGCGTCGGGCCGGAACGAGCCCGTGCTGGTCATCATCAGCGGGGTGTCGCCACCGCTCTCGGCCGCGGTGATCGAGGTGACGGGGATCATCCCGCGGCCGTTGACCGCGATGTCGGTGGGATTCGAGGTGCCGATCAGCGGCGCGCGCTCGTCCACCAGGCGCACCATGCTCGCGCGCACGCCGCCGGCGGAATAGCTGCCCGACGCCCCGCTGCTGGTGACCATCGAGCTGAAATCGGCCGTCACCCGCTTGTAGCCGTAGGTGGCGGAGTTGGCGATGTTGTCGGAGATCGTGGCGAGGCGCGTCGCATTGGCGTTGAGCCCGGCGACGCCCGCGTTGAGCGAGGAGGAGATCGTCATGGAGCGCCTTTCTGCAGCGGCGGGTTGGTCACTTCGGCGGACCATGCCGACCAGCGATTAAGGCGCGACTAACGGATAAAATCCGCCCCGTTTTCGCCACGGGCGCGCCGCGCCCATGCCTCACCGGCCGTCGCGCAGCAGCACGATCTCCAGACGATTGTTGCGAATCGCCGCGCGGTTGCCGGGGACGGCAG
>PUNI01000366.1 GCA_003551745.1 Paracoccaceae bacterium
CGGCTCTCATCGGGCAGCACCTGGCCCGCCGCGACGGCCAGCTCGGCCGTCAGCGCCCGGGTCGGCGCCTGGTTCTCGACCACGCCGATCACCCGGGCGGTGACACGGGCCGCCCCCTGGGGCGCCGGCACGGCGAAATCGGCGGCGGTGAGCGCCCGGCCCAGATGCACGGTGCGGCGCACCTCCTGGGGCCAGTCCAGATGCGGGCAGGTCGCGAGCAACCGCCCCTCCTCGGCCACCAGCCGCCCGCGCGCCCAGACCTTGCGGATGGGCAGTTCGCGGAGATCGTCGGTGAGGATCATGTCGGCCCGCCGGCCCGGCGCGATGGAGCCCACCTCGCGCTCCATCCCGAAATGCGTCGCCGTGTTGATCGTCGCCATCTGCAGCGCCACCAGCGGGTCGGCGCCGCAATCGATGGCGTGGCGGAGGACGCGGTTCATGTGCCCGTCGCGCACCAGCGTGCCGGAGTGGCAATCGTCGGTGCAGAGGATCATGTTGCGCGGGTCGAGCCCCTTCTCGGTGACGGCGGTGATCTGCGCCTTGACGTCGTACCAGGCCGAGCCGAGGCGGATCATCGCCCGCATCCCCTGGCGCATCCGGGCAATGGCGTCCTCCTCGCGGGTGCCCTCGTGGTCGTCGGCCGGCCCGCCGGCGGCATAGGCGTGGAAGGCCGGGCCGAGGTCGGGCGAGGCGTAATGCCCGCCGATCACCTTGCCGGCCGCCGCGGTGGCCGCCATCTCGGCCAGCATCTTGGCGTCACCGGCGATCACGCCGGGGAAGTTCATCATCTCGCCGAGGCCCACGATGCCGGGCCAGCGCATCGCCTCGGCCACGTCCTCGGGGCCGATCTCCTGCCCGGTGGTCTCCAGCCCCGGCGCCGAGGGTGCGCAGGAGGGCATCTGAACGAAGATGCTGACGGGCTGCATCAGCGCCTCGTCATGCATCAGCCGCACGCCGCGCAGGCCAAGGACATTCGCGATCTCGTGGGGATCGACGAACATCGTCGTCGTGCCGTGCGGGATCACGGCTGCGGCGAATTCCGCCGGCGTCAGCATGCCGGATTCGATATGCATGTGCCCGTCGCAGAGACCCGGGATCAGGAAGGCGCCGCCGGCGTCGACCACCTCGGTGTCTGCGCCGATGCAATGGCCCGCATCGGGGCCGACATAGGCGAAGCGCCCGGCGGTGACGGCCAGCTCCCAGTCGAGCACCTCGCGCGTGTGCACGCTGACGACCCGGCCGCCGCGGATCACCAGATCTGCCGGCGCGCGCCCCGCCGCGACAGCGATGAGCCGCGCGGCCAGGTCTGCCCAGGCGTCCGGGGGTGCGTGATCCGACATGCCCCAAGGTGGCCCGGGCCGCGCGCGGTCGCAAGCCCCTTGCGGGGGCTTCGGCCCGCGCTTGCCGATGCCGGCCTATTCCTGGATCGTTTCGAGATAGAGCGCCAGCGCCATCACCCGCCCGCGCGCCTCCAGGGCGCTGCCATAGAGCCCCATGTAAAACCCCGACGGCTCGGCAAAGACCGCGCCCCAGACAGGCATCGGCCCGCCATGGGCGCGCCGGCCGGTTCGCCCGTCGATCGTGTGGACCACATCGAGCATAGGGAAGACACCGTCGTTGCGCGCGGCAAGGCCGACGAGATCGGGCACGGCCACGGTCAGAAGGCCGCCGAGCGGGCCATCGCCCCGCGCCTCGGTCCCGTGGCAACTGGCACAATTCTCGGCGTAGAGTTCCGCACCGATCTCAAGCGCCGACGGGCCCGGCCCCGGCCCCTCCAGCACCCGTGCGCCGGGAAATGCCGCGTCATTTCCGGCCGCCAGCCCCGGCAGCACGGTCAGCACCACAAGCAGCGCTGCTGCCCCCTTCTGCATGAAAGCCTCCCTCTCCGCGACGCCTCGAGCATGCCGGAAAGGCGGGCCATGGCGCAAGGCCGGGCCCTAGGCGATCAGCGCCCGCCCGTCATGGCCCGTCGGCTCCAGCGCAACGATGGCCCCCACCGGATGCCCGGCCGTCGTGCGCAGCTCGGCGAAGTGCTCGGTGCGACCGAGCTGCGGGCCTTCCATGAGCACCCGCTGGCTGCGGCCCAGCTGCGCGGCGAGATGCCGCACAAGCGCCCCCTGCCCGGCGGCGCGCAGCCGCGCCGCCCGCGCGCGGATGACCGGGCCCGGCAGCTGCGGCATGCGCGCCGCCGGCGTGCCTTGGCGGGGGCTGAACGGAAACACATGCAGGAAGGTCAGCCCGCAGTCCTCGACCAGAGCGAGGGTATTCTCGAAGGCCGCCTCGGTCTCGGTGGGAAACCCCGCGATGAGGTCGGCACCGAAGGCGATGTCGGGCCGCAGGCGGCGGGCCTCCTCGCAGAAGGCGATGGCCTCCTCGCGCAGATGGCGCCGCTTCATCCGCTTCAGGATCAGATCGTCGCCGTGCTGCAGGCTGAGATGCAGATGCGGCATCAGCCGCGGCTCGGTGGCGATGGCCTCCATCAGGGCCGGGTCGGCCTCGATGGAATCGATCGAGCTTATCCGCAGGCGCGGCAGGTCGGGCACCAGCCGCAGGATGCGCCGCACCAGATCGCCCAGCCGCGGCGCGCCGGGAAGGTCGGCGCCCCAACTGGTCAGGTCGACGCCGGTCAGCACCACCTCGTTGTAGCCCGCCGCCACCAGCCGGCCGATTTGCTCGACCACCACGCCCGCAGGGACCGAGCGCGAGTTGCCCCGGCCGTAGGGGATGATGCAGAAGGTGCAGCGGTGGTCGCAGCCGTTCTGGACCTGCACATAGGCGCGCGCGCGGGTGCCGAAGCCGTCGATCAGATGGCCGGCGGTCTCGCGGACGGACATGATGTCGTCGACCTGCACGCGCTCGGTCGCCCCGATCAGTTCGGGGGCGAGACCAGCCCATATCTCGGCGCGCATCTTCTCGGCATTGCCGATGACATGGGAGACCTCGGGCATGGCGGCGAAGGTGGCGGGCTCGACCTGCGCGGCACAGCCGGTGACGATGACGGCGGCGCCGGGGTTCTCGCGAGCGAGCCTGCGGATCTCCTGCCGCGCCTTGCGCACGGCCTCGGCCGTCACCGCGCAGGTGTTGACGACGACGGCGTGCTCCACCCCGGCCTCGGCGGCAAGCCGCGTCATCGCCTCGGTCTCGTAGGCATTCAGCCGGCAGCCCAGCGTGGCGAAGACCGGTGGGCGGCCGGGGCGCAGCGGCGCGTTCATCGCAGCTCCTCCATAAACGCCGCCGTCAGCACCCCGTCGAAGACATGCGCCGTCGGCCCGGAAAGCCAGACGCCGTCATCGCGCCAGTCCACCTCCAACTGCCCGCCATCCACCTGCACCGTCATCCGCCGCCCGGTGAGCCCGCGCCGCGCCGTCGCCACCGCCGCCGCGCAGGCGCAGGAGCCGGAGGCCAGCGTGATGCCCGTGCCACGCTCCCAGATCCGCAGCCGGATGGCGTCACGCGCCCGCACCTCGACCAGCTCGACATTGGTGCGCTCGGGAAACAGCGGATGGGCCTCGTGCGCGGCACCGAAGCTGGCAAGGTCGAGGGCCTCGGCATCCTCGACGACGAAGCTGCAGTGCGGATTGCCCATGCCGGTGGCCACGGGATCGCCCGGAATGGGCAGGTGCAGCGTGTCCACGTCCTGCGCCAGGGGGATGTCGCGCCAGCCGGTCAGCGGCACGCCCATGTTGACCTGCACATGCCCGTCGGCGCCGCGCCGCGCCTCCAGCCGCCCGCGCCCGGTCCGGATCGTCAGGGCGGCCCGCCCGGTGCGGCCCATCTCGGCGGCGGCGATGCAGCGCGTGGCGTTGCCGCAGGCGGCCGAGGCCGAGCCGTCCGGGTTCCAAAAACGCAGGGTCAGGTCCTCGCCGTCGGATCCGTCGTCGATCGCGGCGAGCTGGTCGAAGCCCACGCCGCGATGCCGGTCGCCCAGAGCGCGCACCAGAGCGGTGGGCAACGCAACGGGGGCGGCCCGACGGTCGATCACCACGAAGTCGTTGCCGAGCCCGTGCATCTTGGCGAAGGCGAGCCCGGCCGGGCCGTGCGGCATCTCACTCATGATCGCGCATATACTGCGGCCGACGTCCTGCCGCCAGTGCCGCCCGGCGGCACCGCACAAGCCCGTGCCAGCCGGCACGCCGGAGCCTGTCCTGAAGGGAGTGGGCCTCGCACGGCGCCGTCATCTCGGGATGACCGGGAACCCAAACGATCGAGGGCGCCATGGCCATCAACGCGCGAGCCGCCCCTGTCCTTCCCGAGCACCGCCGCATCGCATGATCCAGAAACCTGGCTTCTCTGCCAGCTCCCACCGGATCGATCCCTCTTCCGCCGCACCGTCGATCAAGATCAGCCGCTCCCGTTCGAGGTCGGGCCGGGCCTCGCGCGCGGCGGCGGGGCGTCCGTCAGTCGGAGACCGTCCGGACCGATTTGCTGGTAAGCGAGGGAGCCCGGCGCGCGGCCGACCCGGCCGGTGCCGACCGTGGGCCAGAACGGGCAAGCATGGCGGGTCAGCGTTCGGTGAGTTTCAGTTCGATCCGGCGGTTCTGGGCGCGCCCGGCCTCGGTGGCGTTGCTCGCCACGGGGCGGTATTCGCCGAAGCCAGTGGCGGCGACGCGATCGGGCGGGAAGCCCAGCTCGTCGATCATGTGGCGCACCACCGAGAGCGCGCGGCCCTGGCTCAGTTCCCAGTTGTCGGCGAACTGCCCGCCGCCGGTCAGCGGCCGGGCATCGGTGTGCCCGTCGACCCGGATGATCCAGTCGATGCTGTCGGGGATCTCCTCCGCCACGTCGCGCAGCAGCTCGACCACCCCGGCGATCTGCGCCATGCCTTCCCCGGACAGATCGGCGCTGGCCGGCGGAAACAGCACCTCGGAGGAGAACACGAAGCGGTCGCCCACCACCTGCACGCCCTCGCGCCCGGCCAGCACCTCGAGCAGCCGGCCGAAGAACTCCGAGGCATAGGCTTCCAGCCGCTGCGCCTCTTCCTCGAGCCGGCGGCGCTCGGCCGCCTCCAGCTCGGCGCGGCGGCGTTCCTCGGCGGCGACCCGGGCAAGGGCCACGTTGAGCTGCGCCCCCAGTGCCTGGATCTCCACCTGCTGCTCGAACTCGCGGGCCACGGCATCGTCGAGCAGCGCCTGCAACTCGCCAAGCTGCGACGAGAGCTGCGCCACCTGCTGGTTCAGAAGGGCAAGCCGGCGCTGGTCCTCGGTGCTGCGCGCATCGGCCGTGTCGAGGGCGGTTTCGGCGGCGGCCAGCAACGCCGCCTGTCGCTGCGCCTCGGAAAGCTGCGCGGCGGCGTCCTCGGTCGCCCGGTCACGCGCCGCCTCGGCGGCGGCCAGCAGCGTGAGCGTCTCCTCGGCCCGCCGCCGCTCGGCCTCCAGCGCCAAGGTCATCGCGGTGAGTTCCGCCTCGGCGCCGCGCAGCCGCTCGCGCAGGGCCTCGGCGGCCGCCAGCTGGGCGAGCCGCGCGCTTTCCTCCGCGCTGAGCGCGTCCTGCGCCTCGGCCAGCCGCGACCGCAGCGCCTCGGCCGCCGCGATCTCGGCCAGCCGGGCGGCCTCGGCCTCCCTCAGCGCCGCGTCGCGGGCCGCGAGCGTCTCGGCGAGGGCCGTGCCCTCGGCCTCGGCCGTCTCCAGACGCGTCAGCAATTCGGCCAGCGTGGCCTCCCGGCCCTCGGCCTCGGCCCGGGCGGCGGCGAGCGCGGCCTCCACGGCCTCGGCCTGCGCCGCCGCCAGCCGGGCGGCCTCGGCTTCGGCGTCGCGCTCCGTGCGGAGCTGCGCGAGCGTTACCTCCAACGCCTCCTGCTCGGACAGCAGTGCGGCCACCTGTTCCTCGAAGCCGGAGATCCGGTCTTCGGCTTCCGCCAGCGCGGCGCTGCGCTGGGTGAGCTGCGCGGTGAGCCCGGCGATCATCGCATCCTGCGCGGCAGCCTGGTCGGCGGCGGCATCAAGGTCGCCCTCCAGCCGGGCCACCTGCGCCCGCGACAGCCCCAACGCATCGGTGAGGCTTGCCACCTGCGCGGCCAGCGCGTCGAGCTCGGTATCCTGGGTGGTGATCCGTTCGCGCAGCACCGACTGCACGATCATGAAGATCGACAGCACGAAGAACAGCACCAGCAGGAGCGCCGTCATCGCATCCACGAAGCCCGGCCAGATCGAGGTGCTGACGCGCTGCGTGCCGCGGCGGGACAGCGCCATCGCCTAGAAACCCCGGCCCGCCGGTGGCGCCGCCGGTGCCGGGGTGGCGGCGGGGGCCGGCGATGGCGGCGCGGGCGCGGCGCGGGCGAGCTGGCGCACCGCCGTGGTCAGATGGGCGAGATCGCCGCGCAGGTCGGTGAGGGTTTCCTCGCGGCCAGCGGCCATCTCCTCGAGGATGCGCAGCAGATGCACGTCGATGGAGCGCAGCCGCATCCGCGCCTCGCCGTCGCTGGCGCCGCCGGCCGCCTCCATCAGGGTGGCAAGCCGTTCCTGCCCCTCGGCGACCCGAGCCAGGGCCGCGGCGACCTCCGGCCCCTCGCCGCCGGCCTGCCGCTCGACCAGCCCGGCCAGCGCCTCCAGCCGGCGGTCGAGCTGGGCGCGATCCTCGGCGAGTTGTGTCTGCAGGGTCTGCAGCGTCTCGATCTGCTCGGCCATGTTCTCGAACATCGCCACCAGCGCGGTCTGGTCGGTGCCCTCCTCGCCGTCGCCGGCCACCAGCCCGAGCCGGGTGATCGAGGACAGCCATTCCTCCAGCTGGCGGTAGAAGCGGCTCTGCCCATGCCCGGCGAAAAGCTCCAGGAGCCCCACCACCAGCGAGCCCGACAGGCCCAGCAGCGAGGTGGAGAACGCCGTGCCCATGCCGCCGAGCTGTGCCTC
>PUNI01000164.1 GCA_003551745.1 Paracoccaceae bacterium
CGGTCGATGCTCGCCGCGTCAAGCGTCTGCCCCTCAAGCACGCGCTCGGCGGCCGAGGCACGGCGCGGGGTCGGGCCCATGCCGGTGAAGGCGATGCGGGCACCGCAAATGCGCCCGGCCTCGCGCGGCAGATGGGCGGCCAGGCTGATCACCGGCGTGCCAACCGGGTGCACGCGGGCGACCTTCGCGTAGGCGAGCGCGCGGGCCTCGCGCGGGCGCGGCACCTCGAGCGACAGCACGAGGCCGCTGTGGGCGCCGCGCCATAGCTCTTCCAGCGGGCGCGCGCCGCCGGAGTCGCTGGTGACCGCCTGCGCGCCGAGCGCCAACAGCAGTACTGCGAGGTCGCCATAGGGCGCGCGGGCGAAGAGATTGCCGCCCACGGTCGCCATCTCGCGCAGGGCCGGGCCGCCGACAGCGCGGGCGGCAGGTGCAAGGAAGCCGAGGTCGGGGTGGGCGAGGATCTGCGCCATTGTCACCCCGGCACCGAGGCTCACGCCGCCGGCGGTGACCCCGATCGCGGCGAGGCTCGGGTCGGTCGTGCGCACGAGCCGGCCGAGACGCGGATCGCCCGCATTGACCCGGCGCATCATGATGGTGCCGCCGCCGAGATACTCCGCCCCTTGCGCCAGAACGCGCGCCGCCTCGGATGCGGTGGCGCAGGTTTCCACCGTCACGCTCATTCGGCCTCCAGTCCCATGTGCAGCTTCACAGCTGTCATGCCGCCGGCATAGACCTCGCGGCTCACCATCTCCTGCAGCTCCGCCTCCCGGCCGGGCGGCGTGTCGAACCGGCTTTCCCAGTGCCAGAAGGTGCGGTTTCCGTCAGTGACCGGCGCCAGCCGGACATGGGCGACGTAGTTCAGAAGCGGCACCGGCGTGTCGAGCAGGCAGTAGGAGAACGCCATGTCGGCATCCGACAGTGTCAGAAGCTGCTCGCGCAGCTCGGAGCCGTCGGAGAGATGGAAGCGGCGCACGCAACCCACCCTGTCCGACGGCCAGCCGCGCTCGATCGCGCTGTTGGCCACGATCGGATGCCACACGTCATGGCCGTTGAAATCGCGGATCACCTCCCAGACCGCGTCGGCCGGGGCGTCCAGCACCGTGCTTTCAACCACCTTCACCATCAGTTCGCCATCTGCCGCTTGAGGGCGTTGAACCCGGCCTGGAAGACGTTGCTGCCGATCCCGTCCACCAGCCCTTCGGCCTCGTCGGCGGCGCAGTCGAACTCGGCCGTCCATTCGGCGAAGGTGCGGTCGCCGTCGGTGATCGGGGTCAGCCGCAGCGTGGCGACATAGTCGGTCAGCGGCATCGGGCTTTCGAGGATCGCATAGGTGCAGAAGAAGTCGTAGTCGCTCAGACCCAGAAGCTGCTCGCGGATGCGGTCGCCGTTCTGCAGGTGAAAGTCGCGGATGCAGCCGACACGGTCGGCGGGCTCACCGTTCTCGATGCGGCTGTCGCGGATCGCGGGGTGCCAGCGCGGCAGGGCGTTGAAGTCGCGGATGCGACCCCAGACCTTCGACGCCGGAGCATCGATCACCGAAGAGACATAGACGCGGGGCATCTACTTCTTCTCTCCCTCGCCTGTCTCGCCGGCTTGCGCTCCGGCCTTCGGCGCGGACTTCCGCGCCTCGTTCGCGATGCGCTGCATGTCGGAGGCCTCGCGGATCAACCCGGGTTGCTTGGACAGTGTGCCGCCTTCGATGCCGAGATCGCCCAGCAGGCTGTCGATCAGCGGCGCCTGCACCCGATAGCGCAGGGCGGAGTTGATCACCTCGTCGGTGGGCGAGCCCTCGCGTGCGCCGCCGCCACTCACGCCGTCGAGCTGCATGATCCGGATATCCTGGATCTTCTCCAGCGGCTTGACCGAGGCCGCGACGATCCCTTCCACATGCTCCAGCAGCTTGCGGCGGAAGAGCGAGTGGCGCGCCGGGTCGGTCAGCACGTTCTCGGCCTCGTTCAGCAGACGCTGCGCCTCGGCCTCCACCTCGCGGCGCACCTTCTCGGCCTCGGCGGCGATCCGGGATTCGGCGGCGGCCTTCTCGGCGATCAGCATGTCGACGGTCTTGCGGCGGTTGGCGGCCTCGGTCTCGCGCACCGTCTTGACCTTCTCCTCGGCCTCGGCGGCGCGGGCGCGCGCGGAATCGGCCTCGGCGCGGGCCGCGCTTTCCTCCAGCGATTTCTGATAGAGCGCGATCGCCTTTTCCAGTTGCGCGGTCTCGACCGACTTCTCGCGCTCGACCTCCAGCCGACGGCGTTCGGTCTCCATCGAGATGCGGATCTCGTCGAGGCCGCGTTCGGAAGCGATCCGCGCGCGCTCGATGTCGTCATGGCTCTCGATCTCGGCCTCGCGCAGCGCCTGCATCCGGGCGATTTCCAACTGCTCCAGCGCCTTGCGGCGCTCCAGCCGGGCGGTCTCGACCGCCTTCTGACGTTCCTCCTCGGCGGCCTCCACGCTCGCGCGCGCAGACACCTCGGCACGGCCCACCTCGGCCTCCGCCGCCGCGCGCTCGCTGCGCCGGGCGGCAAGGTCGATCACGCGCGCCTCCTCGGCGGCCTCCACCTCGCGGCGGCGCGCGATGTCGGTGACCTCACGCGTCTGCTGGCTCTCGATGCGCTCCTGCTCCAGTGCCAGTTCGGTGGCGATGCGCTTGCGTTCCACCGCCTCGCGGCGTGCGATCTCGGCCGCCTCCAGCGCCTCGTCGCGGCTGATCGCCTGGGCGCGCACCGCCTGTTCAGCGCTGATGCGCTCGGCCTCCAGCGTGCGCCGCTGCGCGATCCGCGCAGCCTCCACCGCCTGCTCGGCGGCGACACGCGCCTCGTCGACGGCCCGGTCGCGGGCGACCTCCTGCGCGCGAGTCGTCTTGTCGGCGGCGATACGGTCGGCAGCGAGTTCCTTCTCGCGGGCGATGCGGGCGGCCTCCACCGCCTTCTGCGCCGCGATCTCGGCGCCCTCCACCGCCTGCTGGCGCTCGATTTCCAGCGCGCGGATGCGCTGATCCTCGGCGATCCGCGCCTCGCTGACCTGCGCGGCCTCGGCGATGCGCAGCCGCTCCACGGCCTCGCGGGCGGTGACCTCGGCGGCGTCGACCGCCTCCTGCCGGGCGATCTCGCGCCGGCGGATCTCCTCCTCGCTGGCGATGCGGGCCTCGGCGACGTGCCGCTGTTGCGCCAGTTGCGCGGTCTCGACGGCCTCGCGGGCGGCGATCTCGGCTTCCTCGATCTCGCGCCGCCGCGCGATTTCCTTGGCCTGGGTTTCCAGATCGCGGGCGATGCGGGCCTCGATCACCGCCTGCTCCTGCGCGATGCGGGCACGCTCGGTGGCCTCGCGCGCGGCGATCTCGGCCTCCTCAAGCGCGCGCGTCCGCGCGATCTCGCGGGACTGCACCTCCTGCTCGTTGGCGATCCGCGCCTCCTTCAGCGCGCGTTCCTGCAGGATGCGGCTCTTCTCCACCTCCTCGCGGGCGGCGATCTCGTCGGAGTCGACCGCCTTCTGGCGGGCGATCTCGCGCGCGCGGATCTCGCGCTCCGAGGCGATGCGCTCGGCGGCGATGGCCTTCTCGTTCAGGATGCGCTTCTTCTCGATAGCCTCGCGGGCGGTGATCTGCGCCGCCTCGGCCTCGGTCTCGCGCTCCGCGCGCTCGCGGGCCAGGTCCGCGCGCTGCTGGGCGCGGCGGAACTCGATCTCGCGCTCCTGCTCCAGCCGCGCCGCCTCGCTCTCGCGCTCGATGTCCAGCGCCTGCTTCTCGGCTTCCAGGTTGCGGGTGCGGATCAGGATCATCGATTCCTGTTCGATGTCGTTGCGCAGCTTGCGACGTGCCTCGATATCCTTGATCAGGGCGGTCAGGCCCTCGGCGTCGAAGCGGTTGGAGGGGTTGAAGTATTCCAGAGCGGTCTGGTCGATATCCATGATCGCGACGGACTCGAGTTCCAGCCCGTTCTTCTCCAGGTCCTCCTGGGCGACCTCGCGGACGCGGGCGACATAGGCACCGCGGCGCTCGTGCATGTCGCCCATCTCCATCTCGGCGGCGACCGCCCGCAGGGCGCTCTCGAACTTGCCGGCGAGGAGGGCATGAAGGGTCTCCGGCTCCAGCGTGCGCCGGCCAAGGGTCGATGCAGCGAGCCCCACCGCCGCCTTCGCGGGGCGGACGCGGACGTAGAACTCGGCCTCGACATCGACGCGCATCCGGTCGCGGGTGATAAGCGCCTCGTCGCGCGCCCGCTCCACCCGCAGCGGCAGCACGTTCATGTTCACCGGCGTGATGTCGTGGATGATCGGCCAGACGAAGGCACCGCCGTCGATGACCACCTTCTCGCCCAGAAAGCCGGTGCGCACGAAGGCGGTCTCCTTCGTCGAGCGGCGATAGAGCCACTGCATCACCCAGTAGATGATGGCGATCACCACCACCGCGACGATCACCCAGCCGATGACCATGCCGATCAGCTGCCCTGCACCCTGCGTCATGCCCGTTTCCTCCCCCTCTCGTCCGGCGCTCAGCCCGCAGCCCAGCGGATGCGCTTGAAGGCCCGTGTCTGTTCGGTCAGCGCCGCCTCGGCCGGCAGGCGCTCCATCGAGGAAGCGCCGTAGAAGCCGTGGCAGTGCCGCGTGTTCCTAAGGATGAATTCCGCATCCTCGGGCATCGAAACCGGCCCGCCATGCACGAGCACCAGGGCATCGGGCTTCACCGCCAGCGCGGCTGCGGCCCAGGCATCGACCAGCGCCGGGCAGTCCTCCAGCTTCGGCGCCGTCTCGGCGCCGATCGAACCGCCCGTGGTCAGCCCGAGGTGACAGACGATGATGTCGGCGCCAGCTTCCGCCATCTCGGCGGCGTCGGCTTCCGAGAAGACATAGGGCGTGGTCAGCAGGTCCATCTCCCGCGCCGCGGCGATCATCGCGACCTCGAGGCTGTAGGACATGCCGGTCTCTTCGAGGTTGGCGCGGAAGCTGCCGTCGATCAGCCCCACGGTGGGGAAGTTCTGCACGCCGGCGAAACCCAGACGTTTCAGCTCGTCGAGGAACAGGGGCATCCGGCGGAACGGGTCGGTGGCGCAGACCCCTGCGAGCACCGGCGTCTGGCGCACCACCGGCAGCACCTCGGCGGCCATCTCGACGACGATGCCGTTGGCGTCGCCATAGGGCATGAGGCCAGCGAGCGAGCCGCGCCCGGCCATCCGGTAGCGGCCGGAGTTGTAGATCACGATCAGGTCGATGCCGCCGGCTTCCTCGCATTTCGCCGAAAGCCCGGTGCCGGCGCCGCCGCCGACGATAGGCTCGCCGGCCTCGGCCATCGCGCGGAACCGCGCCAGGATCGCCTGCCGACGGCTCATGCGCGGGCCTCCCTGCGGCGCCGGATCGGCCGACCACCGCCATGCAGCGACCGGAACGCCGTCACCACCTCGGCGGAAAACTCGGGCGCGTTGATGTGGTGGCGCACGCGGATCAACTGGCGGGCCGCCGTCTGGTGAACGGTCCCCTCCAGCGCGAAAAAGAGCGCCGCCCGGGCCTCGGCATCCTCGAAGGGCTGGCCTGCCGCATCGAGCGCCGAGACGCCGCTCTCGGGCAGGAAGAACCGCACGGGCGCCTCCATCGCGTTCAGCCGCGCGCCGATCCAGCGGCCGATCTCGGCGCATTCCTCGGCGGTGGTGCGCATCAGCGTCACCTGCGGGTTGTGCTCGTAGAAGCGCCGCCCGGCGAAGCGCTCGGGCACCGTGTCGGGTGGGCCGAAATTGACCATGTCGACCGCGCCGACCGAGCCGATGTAAGGCATCCGCGCCCGGATCACCGCGCCGAAGCGGTCGTCGGTCGCCGGGAACACGCCGCCCACCAGCGCATCGGCGACCTCGGTGGTGGTGATGTCGATCACCGCGCGCACCTTGCCGCTGTCGATCAGCTTCTCCATCGACTGCCCGCCGATGCCGGTGGCGTGGAACACGAGACAGTCCCACTCGTCCTGCAACTGCGCGGTGATCTGCTGCACGCACGGCGTGGTGACGCCGAACATCGTCAGACCAACGGCGGGCTTCTCGGCTGTTCGGCGCGGCGGTGCGGCGCGGCGGGCCTGCACCATGCCGACCATCGCGTGCGCGGCGTTCGCCAGCACCTCTTCGGTGATCGCGTTCAGCCCCTGCACATCGGCGACCGAGTGCATCAGCGTGATGTCGGAGGGGCCGACATACTTGCCCACCTCGCCCGATGCGACGGTGGAGAGAATGAGCTTCGGCACCCCCACCGGCAGCGCGCGCATGGCCGGCGCCACGATCGCGGTGCCGCCCGAGCCGCCGGCCGAGAGGATGCCCGCAACACCCTGCTGGCGCGCCATCCATCGCGCGAAGGCCTCGGCCATTCCGGCGACCGAACTGCCCCGGTCGCCGGTGAACACTCCGGCGGCGCCCCGGGGGTGGAAGGCGGCGATCTGGTGGGCGGGGATCTCGGCGCCGGAATGCCCGCCGGTGGTGGAGAGGTCGGCGAGCCGCACCGGCAGCCCGGCCGCCCGGATCAGGTCGCGCAGGAAGCGCAGTTCCGCGCCCTTCGTGTCAAGCGTGCCGGCGACCAGCACCACCGACTCGCCGGGCGCGGCCAGCGGGCGGATCTCGGCCTGCGCTGTGGCGGGCGCCGAGGTGGTGACGGTCCGCGCCAGCTGCTCGAGCCGCGCCACCGGCACGGGCCGCGACCAGCGCGTCGGCGGGGCCGGGGTCGACTGCCACAGCTTGGGAAGCGGAGCGACCGCAGGTGCCTTCGGACGGGCATCGTCCTCTGGCCGTCCGGCCGAGGCGCGGTCGGTCTCGTCGCCGCCATGGCGGCCTACGCCCAGAAGCTGCTGCTGCAGGGTGCGATCGGCGGC
>PUNI01000060.1 GCA_003551745.1 Paracoccaceae bacterium
CCGCGATGGCGCCTGGCACGGCCGCGAGGTGACCGTCCGGGCCGTGCCGGCGCCCCAGCCGGCGTCGGTCGCGGTCGGGCCCGGCTTTGCCTAGCAGCCCGGCACGCCGGACGCGGGCGGGACGGGCGGACTTGCCGACGCAGTGCGCGCTGCGGCGGCTGGCGCGCATGCCGAAACCCGCGCACATATCTCCCAGCCGGTCGGGCGCAGTGCTCTGTTCCTGCACAGCTTCTTCGCCCGGATCGCCGACAGCGCGGCCCTGCGGGTCGTTGCGCGGGCCCAGCATGCCTGGGGGCAGCGGGAGGTTGCCGGCACGCCGATGGCGGAGCTTCCCATCCTGTCCGTCGTGGCGCCCTTTCGCGCCGGCGTACCGGCCGGGCCCGACCACTACACTCGGGTGCGGCCGGGCCGGCTGCTGATGCGCCACCTGCACGATCTCTACGAGTATCCGAACACGCTGCGGATCCTGCGCATCGACGGCGCCCGGCTCGTCGAATGGCTGGAACGCATTGCAAGCCTCTACGCGCATCTGCCCGCCGGCGCCCGTACGGCGCAGATGATCGACGGCCCCAGCCCGTCCTATTATTTCGACCGGATGGCGGGTGTCTCCTATGTCATCGACCTGTCGCGCCCGGCGCGCTATGCGCAGGACGGATCGCTGGCAGACGCCGCCGCGCGCCGGGTCGTGGATCTCAGCCGGGGCGGCGAGCCCATCGACCCGGACGCGCCGCTGCTGATCGTCACCAACAACTACCGGGCCGCCGGCGGAGGGGGCTTTCCCGGCACCGGCGCGGAAGCCGAGGCCGTGGCCGCAAGTACCCACCCGAACCGCAGCGCCCTGTTGGCGCATGTTCGGGCCCTGACCGAGATCACGCACCGGCCGCAAGGCGAGGGGTGGCGGCTCACGGCGCCCCCCGGCACCAGCGCCCTCTTCGACACGTCCCCAGCCGCCGCCGGGCATCTCGACGAGATCGCCCACTACGCGCCCGAGCCACAGGGGCTGACCGAAACCGGCTTCCTGCGCCTGCGCCTGCACTTCTGAGCCGGCGGACGGGCCGTCGCTCAGTCGGCGGCCGGCTGCACCAGACCGCGCTGCACCGCCGGGCGCGCGAGAAACCTCTCGAGCCATTCCGGCACATGGCGCAGCTCGTCATACCCGGTGACCGCCCCGGCCTTGTAGAAGTCGCGCAGCGAGCGGACCCAGGGCGCCAACGCGATGTCGGCGATGGAATAGGCGCCCGCCACCCAGTCGCGCCCGTCGAGCCGCCCTTCGAGAACCTTCAGCAGCCGTGCCGCCTCGTCGATGTAGCGCTGGCGGGGCCTCGGATCCTCGATATCCTTGCCCCCGAGCGCATAGAAGAAGCCGAGTTGACCGAACAGCGGCCCGACCCCGCCCATCTGGAACATCAGCCACTGCAGGACGTGATAGCGGCCGGCCGGATCGGCGGGCAGGAAGCGGCCGGTCTTCTCGGCCAGATAGACCAGGATCGCCCCGCTCTCCCACAGTGCCAGCGGCCCGCCGCCCGGGCCATCGGGATCGATGATGGCGGGGATCTTGTTGTTGGGGTTGAGGCTGAGGAACTCCGCCGTGGTCTGGTCGCCCTGCAAGATGTCGACCCTGTGCGCATCGTAGGGCAGGCCCAGCTCCTCCAGCAGGATCGAGACCTTCACCCCGTTCGGCGTGGGAAAGGAGTAGAGCTGGACCGCGTGCGGATCTCGCGGCGACCAGCGGCGGGTGATGGGGAAGGTGTCGAGCGCGGCGGGGATGTCCATGATCTCTCCTCTTGCAGGCGTGGCGGCGAGGGCCCGGTCATGCCGGCCCGTCATCGGGGATTGTAATGCGGAGGGTTTGGCAATTCACTCTGCGCCGGCGCACAGAGCGGCGCCGTACATAAGGGAGACCCGACATGCTCAGAGAATTTCGTGACTTCATCGCCCGGGGCAATGCCATGGACCTCGCCGTGGGCATCATCATCGGCGCCGCCTTCACCGCCATCGTCAACAGCCTCGTCGAGGATCTGATAAACCCCGTCATCGGGCTGTTCACCGGCGGCGTCGACTTCTCCAACCTCTTCGTCGCCCTCTCGACCGAGAGCTACCCCTCGGTCGCCGCCGCCCAGGCGGCCGGCGTGGCGGTTTTTCAATACGGGTCCTTCATAACCGCCATCATCAACTTCCTCATCATCGCCTGGGTCGTGTTCCTGCTGGTCAAGCTGATCAACAAGGTCAAGTCGGCCGTCCCGACCGGCGGGCCGGAGGACGCGGAAGAGCCGAAGGGCCCCACGCAGGAGGAACTGCTGGCCGAGATCCGCGACGCCCTGAAGGCGCGCTGAGGCGATCGCGCGCGACAGGCGTGCGGTGCCCGGCCTGCCATGCTAGGCTGCCGCGACGTCAATCCAGACAGCGGGGGGACCGGCCATGGCATTCTCGAAGGAGGTGCTCAAGCAGATCACGCAGATCGCCAAGGCGCGCGGGATCGAACCCGCCGCCCTGGCAGCGGTGGTGGAGGTGGAAAGCGGCGGGCGCGCCTTCACCACGATCGACGGCCGGCAGCTGCCGCTGATCCTCTACGAATTCCATGTCTTCTACCGCTGGCCCGGGCTCGGCGATACCCAGCGCAAGGAGGCGGTGCGGCGCAAGCTGGCAGCCCCACGCTGGGGCGACCTGCCCTATGCCACCACCCAGAAGGCGCGCTACAACCAGCTGGCGCGGGCGAGCCGCATCGACCCTCAGGCCGCCCATGCCGCCTGTTCCTGGGGTGTCGGGCAGGTGCTGGGCGAGAACGCCGACTGGCTTGGCTACGGCACGCCGAAGGCGCTGGCCGAACGCACGATGGAAGGGCTCGACGGCCAGATCGAGGTGATGCTGCGCTTCATCGAGCGCCGACGCCTGCTGCCTGCCATGGCCGCGGCCGACTGGCGCCATTTCGCGCGCATCTACAACGGGCCGGGACAGGTCGACCACTACGCCCCGCTGATGGCCGCCGCCTATCGTCGGCACGGCGGCACGGTGACGGCCGTGCCGGACGAGGATCGCCTCCTGCTGCGCGTCGGCATGCAGGGCGAAGACGTCGCCCGGCTCCAGCGCATGCTGCGCGGCCAGGGCTTCTCGCTGGTCATCGACGGCGACTTCGGCCCGGCCACCGAGCGGCAGCTGCGCGCCTTCCAGGCCGAGCAGGGTCTGGAGGTGGATGGCATCGCCGGCCCGGTCACGCTGGGCCGGCTGGAGGCCCTCGCCGGGCGGGGGGCGGTCGCCTGACCTACCGCTTCAGCGCCAGCGCCGGCGAGATCACGTCGATCCCCAGCGCCTTGCCGACCGCATAGTAGGTCAGCTGCCCGGCGTGCACGTTCAGCCCCGCCAGCAGATGCGGGTCGTCCTCGCAGGCCTGCCGCCAGCCCCGGTCGGCCAGCGCCAGAACGAAGGGCAGCGTGGCGTTCGAAAGCGCCTTGGTCGACGTGCGCGGCACGGCGCCGGGCATGTTGGCGACGCAATAGTGCTGGATGCCGTCGACCTCGTAGATCGGGTCCTGATGGGTGGTGGGCCGCGAGGTCTCGAAACAGACGCCCTGATCGATCGCAACATCCACCAGCGCGGCGCCGGGCAGCATCCGGGCAAGCTGGTCGCGGCTGACGAGCGTGGCCGCCGCCGCGCCGGGGATCAGCACCGCGCCGATCACCATGTCGGCCGTGGGCAGAAGCTCGTCGAGCGCCTCGGCGCTGGAATACTGGGTTGTCAGCCGGCCCATGAACACGTCGTCGAGGTAGCTCATCCGCGGCACCGAGCGGTCGAGCACCGTGACATTGGCCCCCATGCCCACCGCGACCCGTGCCGCCGCGGTGCCGACCACGCCGCCGCCCACGATCACCACATTCGCCGGCCGCACGCCCGGCACGCCGCCCATCAGAACGCCGCGCCCGCCATTAGCCTTCTGCAGCGTCCAGGCGCCGGCCTGCGGGGCCAGCCGCCCGGCCACCTCGGACATCGGCGCCAGCAGCGGCAGGCCTCCGGCGCGGTCGGTCACGGTCTCATAGGCGATGGCGGTCACGCCCGAGGCCAGAAGGTCGCGGGTCTGTTCGGGGTCAGGCGCGAGGTGCAGATAGGTGAACAGCACCTGCCCCTCCCGCAGCCGCCTGCGCTCGGTCGCCTGCGGCTCCTTGACCTTCACGACCAGCTCGGCCTCGGCAAAGACCTCCTCGGCGGCCCCGGCCAGCCGCGCCCCGGCAGCGGCATAGTCGTCATCGGTGAAGCCGGCTCCGGCCCCGGCGCCCGCCTCGATCAGCACCGCATGGCCATGGGCCACCGCCTCGCGCACCGCAGCCGGCGTCAGGCCGACGCGGTATTCCTGCGGCTTCACTTCCTTCGGGCACCCGATCAGCATGGCAATCCTCCCCTACTCGTCGCTCGAAGCATGCCACAGCATGCCGCGCAGGGGCTCGCAAACTGTGCTGGTGCCGGCCGCGGCCTGCGGTAATCTGTTGCGCGATAATGGCTGTTTTTCGAAGGAGATTGCGCCAGCATGGAGATCGACGATACCGACCGGCGGATCCTGACCGTCCTGCAGAAGCACGGCCGGATTACCAACGCCGAGCTCGCCGAGCGCGTGCACCTGTCGGCCTCGGCCTGCCACCGGCGCGTGCAGCGCCTGGAGGCCGAGGGCGTGATCCGCGCCTGGGTGGCGCTGCTCGATGCCCGGGCCATGGGCCGGCCCTCCACCGTCTTCGTCGAGATCAAGCTGTCGGGCCAGTCCGAGGAGGTGCTGGAGGCCTTCGAGCGCGAGGTGCGCCGCATCCCCGACGTGCTGGAGTGCCATCTGATGGCGGGCACGGCCGATTATCTGCTCAAGATCCTCGCCCGCGACACCGAGGATTTCGCCCGCATCCACCGCCGCTATCTCTCGCGCCTGCCGGGCGTGGTGCAGATGCAGTCCTCCTTCGCGCTGCGCACCGTGGTCAGCACCACCGCGATCCCGGTCTGAGCCCAAAGCGCGGGCAGCGCGCCGGCCCCGCGCGCCACCGGGCCGACAAGCGCCTTGCCCGGGCCGGCAGCCGGCGGCTAACTGCGGGCTGTCCCGGCGCCCCCGCGGACACCACAGGGAGACACGCACCATGACCCGTCCCTTCCTTCGCCTCGCCCCGGCCCTGGCTCTCGGCCTCACCCTGCTCGGCCCCGCCCAGGCCGAGGAGCGCACCCCGATGGACCCGCGCCTCGTCACACCCGGCCAGCTGACCGTGGCCACCGGCGATCCGGTCTTCCCGCCCTGGATGCTGAACAACGACCCGGCCGGCGGCGAGGGTTTCGAGAACGGCCTCGTCTATGCGCTCGCCGCCGAGATGGGCTTCGCGCCCGAGGATGTGGTCTGGGTCGGCACCACCTTCGAGCAGGCGATCGCACCCGGGCCGAAAGACTATGACTTCAACATCCAGCAGATCTCGGTCACCGAGCCGCGCCGCGCCTTCATCACCTTCAGCCAGGTCTACTTCCAGCCCGACAAGGCCGTGGTCGCCCTGCCCGGCAGCCCGGTCGAGGACGCGACCAGCTTCGCCGAACTCCGGGACGCCCGCTGGGGCGTCACGATCGGCACCACCGACGCCGACTATCTCGTCAACATCCTCGGCATCGACGACGCCGCGGTCTTCGACGACCAGGTGGGCGTCTTCCAGGCGATGCAGGCCCGCCAGATCGACGCCACCGTCGTGGCGCTGCCCACCGCGCTCTTCGTCACCGCGGTGCAGGTGCCCGAGGCGCAGATCGTCGCCCTGCTGCCGCCGGACGAGAACGACTTCGGCCACGGGCTGGCGTTCGAGCTCGGCAACCCGCTGGTCGCGTGGGTGGACGAGGCGCTCGGCGCGCTGATCGACCGCGGCGTGGTCGCGGAACTCACGGCCACCTGGCTCGTCGCCGATCCCGACCTGCCGGTGATCACGGAATGAGGTCCGACGGGACGGTGGAGGCCCCCGCCCGCCGCCCCGCCCCGCCCCGCCGCCGCGACGACTGGCGTGCCGCGCTGCTGCCGTGGCTCGTCAGCGTGGCGAGCGTGGTGGTGGTGTTCGGCGCCCTCGCGCTCTGGATCGGCTCGGCCGAGCAGTGGCCGCGCATCCAGCGCCAGTTCTTCAACCTAGACGCGATGCAGGCATCCTTTCCGCGCGTGCTGCAGGGCTTCTGGGTCAGCATGCGTATCTGGCTGACCGCGCTCGTCTGCATCGCCATCTGGGCGCTGGTGCTGGCCGTGATCCGGGCCCTGCGCGCGCCCGTCTTCGCGGCCCTGCGGCTGATGGTCGTGCTCTACATCGACATCTTCCGCGGCGTGCCGGTGCTGCTCTTGGTGCTACTCTTCGGTTTCGGTGTGCCCGCGCTGGCGCTGCCGGGCCTGCCGACCTCCAGCCTCTTCTGGGGCACCGTAGCGATGGTCCTCAGCTATTCCGCCTATGTCGCAGAGATCTATCGCTCGGGCATCGACTCGGTCCATGAGGGGCAATGGGCGGCAGCGAAATCCCTCGGCCTCAGCGAAGGCCAGACCATGCTCTACGCGGTGCTGCCGCAGGCGATCCGCAACGTCTTGCCGGCCCTGATGAACATCGTGGTCGCGCTGCAGAAGGACGTGGCGCTCCTGTCGGTGCTGGGCGTGCGCGACGCCGTGCGCGAGGCGCAGATCTACACCGCCTCGACCTTCAACTACTCCTCGCTGGTGGTCGCGGCGCTCCTGTTCCTCGCCGCCACCATCCCGATGGCGCGGCTTGCCGACTGGGTGACCCGGAAGGACAGGCAGCGCCGGCTGCAGAGGGTGGGATGA
>PUNI01000066.1 GCA_003551745.1 Paracoccaceae bacterium
CCGGCCGGCGCGCGCGACTGGTCCGGGCGCGCGCGCCGTCTGCAACAGCAGCTGATCGAACGCTGGGCCACCGTCTACGCGTGAGGCCTAAGCGCGCATGTGCCGCGCGCGCGCGCCACGCTCGATGGCCGCGGCATGCAGACGATCGACATTAAGCTCGTGACGGATCTCCTCGAGCAGCCGGAGCTCGGCCTGGTTCAGCAGCCCGTCGGCCGCCGCCACGTCGCAGGCCAGCGCATAGGCCGTCTCGTGCAGATGCGACGGCAGATGCCCGCGCACCAGCCCGAAGAGGGCGCCCAGACCGTCTTCCTCCTCGAACAGATCAAAGACGATCCCGGCCACCCGGTGCATCCGGTCCACGTCGTACGCCGCAAAGACCGGAAGATGGTTGACCACCTGCTGGATCGTGATCAGTTCCGAGGTCCGGATGCGTTCGTCGGAGGCCGACACCGCGATCATGATCGCGACGAGGCAATCCTGAGGCGAGAGGGAAGGCGCTGGTGCCATCGGACGCTCCGAAAGAGCCTTGAGGCGAGAGTATTGACGCCGCTTGGCCAGAGCAATAGGCAGCCGGGCCGGCGCCGGCCGAGGCCGACGCCCTGCCGACAGCTTCCAGAGGATGCGATGACAAGCCTGCGCGACGCCGCCCTCAACTCCAAGGCCTGGCCTTTCGAGGAGGCGCGCCGCCTCGCCAGGCGCTATGAGAGGGCGGCGCCCGCCAAGGGGCATGTGCTGTTCGAGACGGGCTACGGCCCCTCCGGCCTGCCGCATATCGGCACCTTCGGCGAGGTGGCGCGCACCACCATGATCCGCCGCGCCTTCGAGGCGATCAGCGACATCCCGACCCGGCTCGTCTGCTTCTCCGACGACATGGACGGGATGCGGAAGGTGCCCGACAACGTGCCGAACCCCGAGGCCCTGCGCAAGCATCTGCAGCGGCCACTGACGGCAGTGCCCGACCCTTTCGGCACGCATGAGAGCTTCGGGCACCACAACAACGCCATGCTGCGGCGGTTCCTCGACACCTTCGGCTTCGAGTACGAGTTCATCTCCGCCACCGAGTTCTACCGTTCGGGGCAGTTCGACGAGATCCTGCTGCGCGCCGCCGAACGCTATGACGCGCTGATGGAGGTGATGCTCGCCAGCCTGCGCGAGGAGCGTCAGCAGACCTATTCGATCTTTCTGCCCATCCACCCCGAGACCGGGCGGGTGCTCTATGTGCCCATCAGGCATGTGGACCCGCGCGAGGGCACCGTCACCTTCGACGACGAGACCGGGCGGGAGTGGACGCTGCCGGTGACTGGCGGCAACGTCAAGCTGCAGTGGAAGCCCGATTTCGGCGCCCGCTGGGCCGCGCTCGACGTCGATTTCGAGATGTTCGGCAAGGACCACTCCACCAATGCGCCGATCTACGACCGGATCTGCGAGATCCTCGGCGGCCGGGCGCCGGAGCATTACGTCTACGAACTCTTCCTCGACGAGAATGGCGAGAAGATCTCGAAGTCGAAGGGCAACGGGCTGACGATCGACGAGTGGCTGACCTATGCCAGCGCCGAAAGCCTCAGCTACTTCATGTTCCAGAAGCCGCGGACGGCCAAGCGGCTCTATTTCGACGTGATCCCGAAGGCGGTGGATGAATACCACCAGCAGTTGCGCGCCTTTCCGGGGCAGGAGCTGCCGCAGCGGCTGGCGAACCCGGTCTGGCACATCCATTCCGGTTCTCCGCCGAAGAGCGGCATGGTGGTGAGCTTCGCCACGCTTCTGAATCTCGCCAGCGTGGTCGCGGTGCCCGACAAGGAGAGGCTCTGGGGCTTCCTGCGCCGCTACGCCCCCGAGGCGAGCCCCGAGACCCACCCCGACCTCGACGCCGCCGTGGCAGGAGCCGTGCGGTATTTCCGCGACTTCGTGGCGCCGACACGGGTGTTCCGGATGCCCGACGCGAACGAGCGTGCGGCGATGGTCGATCTGGCCGGGCGGCTGCGCGACTGGGACGGCGGGCTCGATGCCGAGGCGCTGCAGAGCCTCGTCTTCGCGGTGGGCCGCGAGCACGGCTTCGACCCGTTGAGGGCGTGGTTCAAGGCGCTCTACGAGGTGCTCCTTGGCGCCTCGGAAGGCCCGCGCTTCGGCGGTTTCATCGCGCTCTACGGGCTGGACGAGACGGTGGCGCTGATCGAGCGGGCGCTGGCCGGCGAACTGGCTGCCTGAGCCCGGCCGGTCCTGTGGGGGGCTGCCCGGGCCTGGGCAGACCTGCGGCCCGCTCGGTCGAAACGACAGGCGACGCCGCCGCGACCCGGGCTGGCCCATGGCGCCGGCGGTGCGGGTTCTCAGCGCGTGGCGTGGGTGCCGGGCAGCGGCGGCAGCGCGCCGAAGAGCGGCGCGGTCAGCTCGCGCAGCAGCTTGCGGCGGAAGGCGCGCGGAAAGTCCTCGGCACTGACGGCGACCTCGACAAAGGCGCCGGGGCCGCGGATCACCTCGGCCGTGTAATAGGCCGCGATGTCGCGCTCGATTCCCTCGATGGCGAGGCCGTTCACTGTGATCCCCTCGAAATCGCGGCGGTCATAGACCCGGGCGGGGTCGGGCCCGTCGTTGGTGCGCCCGTCGCCGGAGATGTCGAGGGTGCGGAAATCGCAGTGCTCGACAGCTCCGAGCAGCCGATGGCCGAACTCCAGCGCCGCGCCCACGGCCGTGTACCAGTTGTCGGGACTGCGCTGGTGGGCCTCGACGCGGGCGGAGACGAGATCGATGTCGGCCTCCTCCGTCAGCAGCATCCAGTTGGAGATCACATGCTGCTGCCGCGCCCCGCTCCATTCGAACACCGCCAGAGCAACCGGGCTCGACGGCGCGAGGATCGCGGCGCGGATCTCGGGATCGGCGAGGGCGGCGCGAATTCCCTCGATCTGGATCGCATAGGCCCTGTCATCGACCGACCGCGACACGTCGAACCCCAGCGCCAGCCCGAGCCGGCAGGGCCCCGCCTGCAGCGACGTCGTGCTGGATGCAGCCACGACAAGCAGGGCATAGAGGACAGGGGATCGGAGGAAAGGCCGCATGGAACCATCCTGCCTTATCCGGAACGGGCTGTCGCCGCGTCATTGCCCTGCGGCCTGATCCGATGACGGGTCGGCCGACCGGATACGAGCCGTTGCTGACCCCGAAACCGGTGGCCGAGGGGCTGTGGATCGTCGATGGCCCGGTGATCCGGTTCCACGGGCTGCCGTTTCCCACCCGGATGACCATCCTCCGACTTGCCGGCGGCGGGCTCTGGCTGCATTCGCCGGTGGCTGCGGGGGATGGGCTGGTCGCGGCGGTCACGGCGCTGGGGCCGGTCGCGCATCTGGTGGCGCCGAACTGGATCCACTATGCCCACATTCCCGCGTGGCAGGCGCGGTTCCCGCGGGCACGGGTCTGGGCGGCGCCGGGGGTGCGCGCGCGAGCTGCGCGGCGGGGCGCTGGCATCCGCTGGGACGGCGATCTGGGCCCGGCGCCGCCGCCCGCCTGGGCCGGCGAGATCGACCAGATCGCCGTGGCGAGCCCGCTGCACAGCGAGGTGGTGTTCTTCCACCCGCGCACCCGCACCCTGATCCTCACCGACCTGATCGAGAATTTCGAGCCGGAGAAGCTGCCGCGCTGGATGCGCCCGCTGGTGCGGCTCGGCGGCGTTGCCGACCCGGACGGCGGCATGCCGCGCGACATTCGCCTGTCGTTCCTCGGGCATCGCGGCGCGCTGCGGGCGGCGGTGGCGCAGATGCTCGCCTGGGCGCCGGAGCGCGTGATCCTTGCGCATGGGCGCTGGTATCCGCGCAATGGAACGGCAGAACTGCGGCGGGCCTTTCGCAGCCTGTCACGTGAACATTGACCGGGCGGCGCCGCGCGGTACCTTTTTGATGCATGGCTCAACCGGAGGTATTCGCCATGCGCCTCGACATCCGTTCCCACCTCGCCGCATGTCTGCTTGCGCTGCCGCTCGCCCTCGCCACGCCTGCTGCGGCGGACGATGCCGCCGCCGGTATCGCGCGAACCATTCAGGGTCAGCTCGACGCCTTCCTTGCTGATGATTTCGAGACGGCCTTCACCTTCGCCTCGCCGGGCATCAAGGGCATGTTCCGCACCCCGGAGCGCTTCGGCGAGATGGTGCGGTCCGGCTATCCGATGGTCTGGCGTCCGGCCGAGGTGCGCTATCTCGAGCTGCGTCAGGTGCAGGGGCGCACGATCCAGCGTGTGATGATCATCGACCAGCATGGCGGCCTGCACATGGTGGATTACCTGATGGTCGAGACCGAAGACGGCTGGCAGATTGCCGGCGTGCAGGTGTTGCGCGACTCAACCGTCGGTGCCTGAGCGCGGCTTGGCCATGAGGTCGGCCGGCGTCAGCAGATAGGCGCGGCCGAAGCCGCCGTTCAGCGCCGCGCCCTCCGGGACCAGCCGCACGAAGCCGAAATCGGCGAAGTCGACGTAGAGGCGCGCCTTGGGCTGAAGCGATAGCCAGCGCGTGCGCAATTGCGCGTGGTCGGGCGCGCCGCGCGGCACGAACTCGGCCCGGACGTCCAGCGACAGACGCGGATGCGTCAGCGGATCGCCGCGGCTCGCGGGTTCGCCCACGAGGATGGCGGCCTGCGGATGGGCCCGCAGGGCGGCGGTGTGCTGCGAGAGGGTCGAGATCAGGGTTACGGGACAGCCCTCGGCATCGGTGCCGAGCGCGATGCGGCTGATTGCCGGCAGGCCGGTCTCTGGGTTGCGCACGGCCAGCGCGGCAAAGCGGGCGGTGTCGATCAGCCGGCGGGCGAGGTCGCGCGCCTCGGCGTCGGTGGGGCGGATCGGAGAGGGCGCGTCGGGCATCGGTGTCTCCTTGTCGGCAGGCTTGCCGAAAGCGGCCGCCCGCGCAAGGCTGCCCATATGCGCGGGGGGCGGATGCATCGAATCAGCGGGCGGTGAGGTCAGGCGCAATGGGGTGGCGCGGCCTTGGCGCGGACGACCCGCCGGGACGCCGACCTTCGGCCCGGCGCAACAAACTGTCGCGGCGCACCGCCGCTTGACAAGAATCTGGCGTGTCAACTGCATGATTTCACGCGCGGTCTCTGTCACGAAACCGTCAGGCATTGACGGATTGATCCGGTGATCAGTCAAAGCATTGACAGATTTCCCGCAGTTTTGAAAAGGGTTAGGCAGTCTTTGACAGCTGTGTTAACTCTTGCGTAGGGAGAGAGGGGCGCTGCCCGCTGTGGCGGCGCTAAGGCCGGCCGAATGCCGGCCTGCGACGATAGGAGGAGACCCCATGAGCGTCCATGCCGAGGCCGATGCGGCCGCCCGCGTCTATCCGCCCTCCGAGAGCTTCGCGTCCCGCGCCCATGTGGATGCCCGGCGTTACGAGCAGATGTATGCTGCCTCGATCGCCGACCCCGAGGCGTTCTGGCGCGAGCACGGCCAGCGGATCGACTGGATCAAGCCGTTCAGCAAGGTGAAGGATGTCAATTTCGAGTCCGGCGAGGTCTCGATCCGCTGGTTCGAGGACGGCACGCTGAACGTCGCCCACAACTGTGTCGACCGGCATCTGGCCAAGCGCGGCGATCAGGTTGCGATCATCTGGGAGCCGGACGACCCGACGACTCCGGCGCGGCACATCACCTACAAGGAGTTGCACGAGCAGGTCTGCCGCATGGCGAATGTGCTGCGCAGCCAGGGCGTGACCAAGGGCGACCGCGTCGTGATCTATCTGCCGATGATCCCAGAGGCGGCCTATGCGATGCTCGCCTGCGCGCGGATCGGGGCGATCCACTCCATCGTCTTCGCGGGCTTCTCGGCCGATGCGCTGGCCGACCGGATCAACGACAGCCAGGCCAAGGTGGTCATCACCGCCGACGAGGCGCCCCGCGGCGGGCGCAAGACGGCGTTGAAGTCGAACACCGATGCGGCACTGCTGCGCTGCTCGGACAGGGTGCGCTGCATGGTCGTGAAGCACACCGGCGGTCAGACCACCTGGCTCGAGGGCCGTGACGTCGACGTGCTGGACCTGATGCGCCATGCAAGCCCCGACTGCCCGGGCGAGGAAGTGGGCGCGGAGGATCCGCTGTTCGTTCTCTACACCTCCGGCTCGACCGGCAAGCCCAAGGGTGTGGTGCATACTTCGGGCGGCTATCTGGTCTACGCCTCGATGACGCAGCAATACACCTTCGATTACCATGACGGCGATATCTTCTGGTGCACTGCCGATGTGGGCTGGGTCACCGGCCACAGCTACATCGTCTATGGCCCGCTCGCCAATGGTGCGACCACGATCATGTTCGAGGGCGTGCCGACCTATCCGGATGCGGGCCGGTTCTGGGAAGTCTGCGCCAAGCACAAGGTCAACCAGTTCTACACCGCCCCCACCGCCATTCGCGCGCTGATGGCCCACGGGCCGGAACCGGTGGCAAAGCATGACCTCTCCAGCCTGCGCCTGCTGGGTTCGGTAGGCGAGCCGATCAACCCCGAGGCCTGGAACTGGTACAACACCCATGTCGGCAAGGGCCGCTGCCCCATCGTCGATACCTGGTGGCAGACGGAAACCGGCGGTCATCTGATCACGCCGCTGCCGGGTGCCATTCCCGCCAAGCCGGGTAGCGCCACCAAGCCCTTCTTCGGCGTGAAGCCGGTGGTGCTGGAGCCCGAGAGCGGCAAGCTGATCGAGGCGACCGAGGCCGAGGGCGTGCTCTGCATCGCCGACAGCTGGCCCGGGCAGATGCGCACC
>PUNI01000116.1 GCA_003551745.1 Paracoccaceae bacterium
CGACCCCGGCCGCCTCGGCCGCCGCCTCGGGCCGCAGGCCGTGATCGACGGTCGCGGCAGCAAGCCGCACTTCGCGCGGCGCGGCCCAGTCGGCCATCAGGCACAAGAGCGCCACGGAGTCGCCGCCGCCCGAGACGGCAACCCCAAGGGCAGTCGGACGCGCGTCGGGAAAGGCCGCGGCCAGCGCCGCCTCCAACGCCGCCGCTGGCGAGTCCGGCGCCGCGGCCTCAGCGGTCACGGGCGGGTCATGCGAAGCTCACGGGGCGCTCACGGGCAGCCGGTGACGCTGCGCGCCTGCGCTGCCTCGGTGGCGGCCGGCGAGCCCGGGAAGCGGCCCACCGTCTCCTCGAACATCACGCAGGCCTCCTCGCGCTGGCCCAGCTCCGCAAGCGCCCGGCCCAGCCGCAGAAGCGCGTCGGCCGCGCCGGGACCGGCGGGATCGGCGTTGAACGCCTCCAGCCAGGTGCGCGCGGCCGCGGCGGTGTCGCCCTGCCGCTCCTGCGCGCGGGCGCGCAGGGCGAAGGCCTCCGGGGTCAGCGGGCCCGCCGGGTAACTCTCGGTGAAGCGCGCGAAGAGCTCGGCGGCCGCGTCGTACTCGCCGGCCTCGAAGGCGGCGCGGGCGCGGTCGAAATCCTCGCGCTCGCCCACGGCGAGAAAGGCTCCCTCGCCCGGATCGGGCGCCGCTTCCACAGCCGGGCCCGGATCGACGGGCAGCGTCGCCAGCCCGTCCTCCGCCGGCGGGGCGGGCGCGGCGCCGGGCCGGCGCGGCGGCGGCGCGGACGGACCGCCGGCATGGGCCGGCGGAGGCGCTGGCGTTGCGGTGTCCGGCGGCGGCTCCTGCGGCGGCTCTTGCGCCGGCGCCGCCTCTCCCAGCGGCGTGACCTGGGCCGCGGCGGCGGGATCGCCGCCCTCCAGCTCGGTCAGGCGGAACTCCAGATCGGCGATGCGGTTGGTGCCGTCGGCGACGATGCGCTGGATGCGGAACTCCAGCTCCTCGGTGCGCCCGGTCAGCCGACGCAGCTCCTCCTCGATCGCCGCGACCCGGTCGAGCACCCCTGCGTCGGCCAGTGTAGCTGCCAGTGCTGCCCCCTCGCCGTTCGACCGCGCCAACTCGTCGCGCAGCCGCTGCATCTCGGCGGAGAGCTGGCCGATCTCGGCGCGGACGTCGGCCAGCGTGCCGGGCGCCACCTCCTGCGCCGCCGCGGGCCCCGCGACGGCCACCGGCAGCATCAGGCCCAGGGCAAGACCCGAGGCAAGGCCCAGGGCAAGGGCCGCGGCGCGCAGCATCGGCTCAGGCCCCCGCCCCTGTGGTGACCAGCGTGACGGCGCGGCGGTTGATGTCCCAGCAGCGCGCTTCCGGGCAGACCTCCACCGGGCGCTCCTTGCCGTAGCCGATGGTGCGGATCCGGCCCGACGAGATGCCTTGACCGATCAGGAACTCGCGCACCGCATTGGCCCGACGCTCCGACAGCGCGATGTTGTACTCGCGGGTGCCGCGCTCGTCGGCATGGCCCTCGATCACGATGCCGAACTGCCGGTTGTCGTTGAGCCAGCGCGACTGGCCGCGCAGCGTGTCCTGCGCCTGCGCGCTCAGCGAGCTCGAGTCGGTTGTGAAAAACACCCGGTCGCCCACGGTCTGCTGGAAATAGGCGCGCGAGGTCGGGTCGTTCGGATCGCCCAGCGGGCTCATGCCGATGCCCCCGGTGCCGAAGCTGTCGTCGAAGGCGCCGTTGCCGGCGGCGGCAAAGCGGTCGGGGTTGGAACAGGCGGCCAGCAGGCCGACGGCGGCGAGAACGGCGGCAAGGCGCAGGAGGCTGGACATCGGATCAGGTCCTTTTCGGGCTCTGGTTAGAGGCTGCTCGTTGGGGCGGAGACTAGCAGGATTTGGCGGGGTTGGGAATCGCATCCACAAGATCGGGGACACGGGATCGGGGATACGGCATCAGGGCAGCAGCGGCGACCAGGCCGGGTCGGAGGCGGCGGTCTCGGTCTCCACCCGTCGCAGGTTGCGCCCAGAGATGTCGACCGAGAAGAGCTGCGGATCGGTCCCCGGCCCCTCGCGGTGGAAGACGATGACCCGGCCGTTCGGCGCCCAGCTCGGCCCCTCGTCGAGGAACGAGGCGGTCAGCAGCCGCTCCTCGGAGCCGTCGGTGCGCATCACCCCGATGTGGAACCGGCCCTGGTGCGACTTGGTGAAGGCGATCAGGTCTCCGCGCGGCGACCACACCGGCGTCGCATAGCGGCCCTCGCCGAAGCTGATGCGTCGCGCCTCGCCGCCGCCGGCCGACATCACATAGAGCTGCTGCGTGCCCGAGCGGTCGGATTCGAAGACGATCCGGCTGCCGTCGGGCGCGAAGCTCGCCGCCGTCGCGATCGAGGGGGCCGAGGTCAGCTGCCGGGTCTGACCGGAGCCGAGACTGACCGTGTAGAGATTGGTGGTGCCGCCGCGCGAGAGAGAGAACACCACCGTCTGCCCGTCCGGCGCGAAGCGCGGGGCGAAGGTCATGCCGCCCTGCTCGCGCAGCGCGCGCGGCCGCAGGCTCGCAAGCTCCATCACCATGATCCGCGGCTCGCCGGCCTCGTAGGAGGTGTAGAGGATGCGATCGCCACCCGGCGAGAAGCGCGGCGCGAGCACGGTGAAGCGCCCGTCGGTCAGATAGCGCAGATTGGCGCCGTCCTGATCCATGATCGCCAGCCGCTTCACGCGCCGGTCGCGCGGCCCCGTCTCGGCGACGAAGACGATCCGGCTGTCGAAATAGCCACCCTCGCCGGTGATGCGCGAATAGACCGCGTCCGAGACCTTGTGGCCCATCCGCCGCCAGCTGCCGGTATCGCCGGTGAACTGCAGCCCTTCGCCCATCTGCTGGCCCGAGATCACGTCGAAGAGCCGGAACTTCACCGCCATGCGGTCGCCCTGCACGCTGACCGCCCCGGTCACCAGCGCCTGAGCGTTGACGGCGCGCCAGTCGGAATAGCCGACGGGCGAGTCGAAATTGGTGATCCGCGCGATATGGGCCGAGGCCGGGATCTCCCGGAAGAGCCCGGTGTTGACGAGGTTCGAGGCGACGATGCGCGCCACCGGGCCGGCATACTGCTCGGCGCTGCCGGTTTCGGCGACGAAGGGCGGCACCGCCACCGGCACCGGTTCGATCACGCCCTCGGTGACCTCGATCCTCAGCGGCCCGCGGGACTGGGCGCGGGCGGGCACGAGGCCCGCGGGCACCAGCGCGGCGGCCGCCGGCAGCATCAGCGCGGCTCTGCGGGTCAGTCTCATCGGATCCTCATGCTCTCGGGGTTGAAGGTCATTTCCACGTCGCGCCAGTCGTCGTATTTCTCGGGCGGCAGCGGGAAACCCTCGGCCCCGCAGCGCAGGATCGCCCGGCGGGCGGTCTCGAAGGCTTGCTGCGCGGCGCCACTGCCGCCGCCGCTGTAATCCAGCATCCGGACGTCGCCGACCGGCCGGGCACCGCGGTCGAGCGCGAAACGCACCGTCACCGTCACCGCCAGCGCCTCGCTCGAGAGCGCGCCGACGTTCCAGCAACTCTGCACCGCCCGGCGCAGCGCGTCCACTTCCGATCCCGTGAGCCCGCCACCGACGCTCCCCGGCTGCGGCGTGCCCTGACGCGCCACGTCGGCCACCGCAGAGGCCGCGGCATCCGCGATCGAGGCGAGGACGTCGTCCTCCTCCGCCGGTGTGGGCTCGGGCTCGCGCTGCGGCTCGGGCTGCGGGCGCGGCCTCTCGGCGACCTCTGCGGGCGGCTCCTCACGGGGCGCGGGCCGGTCAGGCCGGGCCTGCGGCCGGATCGAGCGCTCCGGTGCCCCGCCGCGCTCGTCGGTGCGGGTGGCTTCGGTGATGATCTGGGTGGTGGCTGCCTCCGGGGCCGCCGCCTCCGGCGCGGGCTCGGCCTCGGGGCTGGGCTCCGGATCGGGTGCCGGGGCCGGGGCGGGCAGCGCCGCGATGGCCGCATCCTCTGGCGGGGCCGGCACAGGCTCGGGCGCGACGCGGTCGGCCGGGCGCGGCAGGTCCGTCTCGCCGGGGGGTGCGGGCGGCGGCTCCGGCGCCGGGGCGGGCTCGGGCTCCGGCTCGGCGGCCGGTTCGGGGTCCGGCTGCGGCTCCGGGTCCGGTTCGGGTTCGGGCGTGGGCGCCTCGGCCAGCGGCGGTCGCGCCGGCGGCTGGCTCGGTCGCGGGGCCGTGGCTTGCGGCGGGGCCAGCGCGGCGAACTCCTCGGCCGAGATCAGCGCCACCTCCGCCACCGTCGGCTCAAACCGCGACCGGTCGGTGGTGTTGAACACCCCCCCGATCACCACCCCGGCGATCAGCCCCGCATGCGCGAGGGCGGATATCTTGGTGCCGGTCTGCATCGCCCCCCGGATGGCCGCTCGGGCTCAGCCGCCGAACTCGTTGAAACTCGGCCCGTCGGTATCGGTCACCAGTCCGATGTTGGAAAAGCCCCCGGCGTTCAGCGCCCCCATCACCTGCACCACCCGCTCGTAGGGGATGGCGCCGTCGGCGCGCAGGAAGATCCGGTTGCCGCTGCGCTCCGCGGCCACCGCCTGCAACCGCGGGATCAGCTCGCCCGTTGGGGTCTCGGTGGTCTGGATCATCACCCGCCCATCGGCGGTGAGCGTGATCGTCAGCGGCTCCTCCTGATCGCCCGGCAGCGCGCCGGCGGCCGTGCGCGGCAGCTCCACCGGCACGCCCACCGTCAGCATCGGCGCGGCCACCATGAACACGATCAGAAGCACCAGCATCACGTCGACGAAGGGGGTGACGTTGATCTCGGCCATCGGCCGGTTGCGCCGGCGCTTGCCGCGACGGGCCTTCTCGCCGCCGCCGACCTCCTTCTGCATCATCGCGCCCATGTCAGCCGTCCAGCTGCCGCGACAGGATGGTGGAGAACTCGTCGGCGAAGGCCTCGTAGCTCGCCACGATCGCCTCGCTGTCATTCGACAGCTTGTTGTAGAAGATCACCGCCGGGATCGCCGCCAGAAGTCCCAGCCCGGTGGCCAGCAGCGCCTCGGCGATGCCCGGCGCCACCACGGCAAGGTTCGTGCTCTGCGCCTGGGCGATGTCGGTGAAGGCGCGCATGATGCCCCAGACCGTGCCGAAGAGCCCGATGAAGGGCGAGGCCGAGCCCACCGAGGCCAGGAAGGTGAGCCCCGAGTTGTGCACCTGCGCCTCGCGCGCGATCGCCACGTCCATCGAGCGGTCGATGCGCGACTGTGCGCCGGCGATCAGCGCCCCGTCGTTGCGGTGGCTGCGGCGCCACTCGGCCATGCCGGCGGCGAAGATGCGCGCCGCCGGGCTGCCGGGCTCGGGCCCGACCTGCTCGAACAGCTCGTCGAGCGGCTCGCCCGACCAGAAGGCCGCGTCGAACTCGGCCGCCTTGCCGCGCGCGCGCCGGAAATCGATGAGCTTCTGGATGATGATCGCCCAGGCCCAGATGGAGGCGGCGATCAGGATCAGGATCACCAGCTGGACGACGATGTCCGCCTTGAAGAAGAGGCCCAGCAGCGAGAGATCGATCTCCTGCTGCGGCGCAAGACCTGTGGTTTCCATGTGCCTGCTCGTCCCGGGAGGAAATGGCCGCGTGAGCCGCGGTTCTGTTAGCGTAGACGTTACCCGTTTTTGAGGGGGGACGCCAACACATCCACGTCAACCCGGCCGAATTCGGCGGGCATCGGCACAGGCGCCGCGGCTCCCCGGCGCGGCGCCGCTATCCCGCCCGAGGCACCTCCCGCAGCACCTCTCGCAGAACCGCCGGAAGACGCGCCGGCCGGCCGTCGGCGCGCAGCGCCACCAGCACCACCCGCGCGGTGAAGAGCCGGTCCGTGCCCCGCCACACCGCCTGTCGCAGCACCAGCCGCGCCGCGGTCGCGCCCGCCACGGCCGTCTCCACCCGCAACAGGTCGTCGAAGCGCGCCGGCGCCAGATAGTCGGCCTCGACCCGGCGCACCGCGAACACCACGCCGGTCTCGGCCCGCAGCCGCGCCTGGTCCACCCCGAGCGCGCGCACCCATTCGCTGCGCGCCCGCTCGATGAAGCGCAGGTAGTTGGCGTAATAGACGATCCCGGCCAGATCGGTGTCCTCGTAATAGACACGCAGTTCGAAGACATGGGCCACTGGTGCTCTCCCGACCGTTCGCCCGGCGGCGAGGTCCTGCGCTTAACCGCCGGCGTCCGGGCGGGCAATCCCGGGCTTGACCTGCATCAAGGCGCCGCGGCGGACAGCCCGCCACGCTCGGCGGGAGGATGGAGGTAGCTATGACGACACTCGATGCCCGCAAGGCCCAGCTCGAGGCCCGCCGCGCCGAACTCGTCGCGCGCATGCGCGAGGTCGAGGCCGAGTTCGCCACCCATGTCTCGAAGGACTGGGAGGAAAGCGCCATCGAGCAGGAGGCCGACGAGGTGCTCGAGGGCATGGGCCACGCCGCCCGCGACGAGGTCGCCAAGATCGACGCCGCGCTCGGGCGCATCGCCGAGGGCGAATACGGCTTCTGCATGAAATGCGGCGCCGAGATCGGCAGCGAGCGCCTCGACGCCGTCCCCTACACCCCCTTCTGCCGCAACTGCGCCCCCTGAGCGCGTCCGGCGCCGTCACTTCGTGTTGTCGGTGTTGATCAGCTGTGCGGCTTTGGCAGCGAGACGCAACTGCCTTCGCGTCTGGATTGTCAGTCAAACGCTTAGCTTGAGTGGATGTTCAGCC
>PUNI01000430.1 GCA_003551745.1 Paracoccaceae bacterium
CGGCCCGCTGCGCCAGCCGCTCGAGGCCTGCGAGCGTCAGCCGCTCAAGCACGATCACCTGGGCACGGCTGAGAAGTGCGGCGTTGAGCTCGAAGGAGGGGTTCTCGGTGGTGGCCCCCACCAGGACGAGGGTGCCGTCCTCCATATGCGGCAGGAAGCCGTCCTGCTGGGCCTTGTTGAAGCGGTGGATCTCGTCGACGAAGAGAAGCGTGCCCTGCCCCGCCTTGCGGCGCAGCCGGGCAGCCTCGAACACCTTTCGAAGATCGGCGACGCCGGTGAAGATCGCGCTGATCTGCACGAAGGCGAGCCCGGTCTCGCCGGCCAGCAGCCGGGCGATGGTGGTCTTGCCCACACCGGGCGGGCCCCAGAGGATGAGCGAGGAGAGGCTGCCCGAGGCACGCATGGCGCCCAGCGGGCCGTCGGGCGCGAGCACCGCCTCCTGCCCGATCACCTCCGCCAGCCGCGTCGGACGCAGCCGGTCGGCCAGCGGGCGGGGCGGGGCCTCGGCGCTGCTGTCGGTGCCGGCCCCGGCTCGGCTTTCGTCACGGTCGAAGAGATCGGCCATGCCGGCAGGTTACCGGCAGGACGGGCGGCGACGCCAGATCAGATCACGAACCGGGCCGCCAGCCGCTGGCCGGCACGCCGGATCTCCACCTGCCAGCGGCCCGGGGTGGCGCCTGCGGCACGGGCGGCTCGTGCGAGGCAATGCCCACCGCGATCTGACTGGCCAGACGGAGCGTGACACGCGGCATCGCCCGCCCGTTGCCGGAACGCTCCACGTGGCGGCATGTGCTCGGACGGGGCGGCCTTCAACCGCAGACGGAACAGGCCCGCCAGGGGGCGGGCCCTCAGACGCGACGGGCGCGCCGCGCTATTCCTCGAGGGCCTCGACAGCCTCCTCGCGGGCGCGGTCGGCCGCACCCTTGGCGGCAGGGTCGCGATCGACCAGCTCGATGATCGCCATCGGCGCCATGTCGCCATAGCGGAAGCCCGCCTTCAGAACGCGGGTATAGCCGCCGGCGCGCTCGGCATAGCGGGGGCCGAGCACATCGAAGAGCTTGGCGACATGGGCATCCTGCTTCAGCCGGGCGGCCGCCAGCCGCCGGGCGTGCAGGTCGCCACGCTTGGCCAGCGTGATCAGCTTCTCCACGATCGGGCGCAGTTCCTTGGCCTTGGGCAGGGTGGTCTTGATCTGCTCGTGCTCGATCAGGCTGCCGGCCATGTTGGCGAACAGCGCCTTGCGGTGCTCGTGGGTTCGGTTCAGGCGGCGATAGCCGCGGGCGTGACGCATGGTTGGTCTCCTTTCGGTCTTTCTGCTTTGTCCGGCGACGCCTGCGTCAGCGCCGCTCTCCTTGGGGCCGGATTGCCCGGGGTGCAGCGGGGCTCACCCCGCCGCAGGCTCAGAACTGGTCCTCGAAACGCTTGGCCAGATCCTCGATGTTCTCGGGCGGCCAGTCCTCGACGTCCATGCCCAGGTGCAGGCCCATCCCGGCCAGCACCTCCTTGATCTCGTTGAGCGACTTGCGGCCGAAGTTCGGAGTCCGCAGCATCTCCGCCTCGGTCTTCTGGATCAGATCGCCGATGTAGACGATGTTGTCGTTCTTCAGGCAGTTGGCCGAGCGCACCGACAACTCCAGCTCGTCGACCTTCTTCAGCAGGAGCGGGTTGAACTCCAGCCCCGAGTCGCCGTCGGCCTTGCCCGCGGCTTCAGGCTCGTCGAAGTTCACGAAGATCTGAAGCTGGTCCTGCAGGATGCGGGCGCCATAGGCCAGCGCGTCGTCCGGCCTGACGGTGCCATCGGTCTCGATCTTGAGGGTCAGCTTGTCGTAGTCGAGCACCTGGCCCTCACGGGTCGGCGTGACCTCATAGGCCACCCGCTTGACCGGCGAATAGATGGCGTCGATCGGGATCAGGCCGATGGGCGCATCCTCGGGGCGGTTCTTGTCGGCCGCGACATAGCCCTTCCCGGTGTTCACGGTCAGCTCCATGAAGAAGCTCGCGCCCTCGTCGAGATGGCAGATCACATGGTCGCGGTTGAGGATGTGGATGCCGGCCGTCTCGGTGATGTCACCGGCGGTGATGACACCGGGGCCCCGGGCCGAGACGCTGAGCCGCTTCGGCCCCTCCACGTCCATGCGGATCGCCACGCCCTTGAGGTTCAGCACGATGTCGGTCACGTCCTCGCGCACGCCGGCGACCGAGGAGAATTCGTGCAGCACGTTGTCGATCTGCACCGAGGTGATCGCGGCGCCCTGCAGCGACGACAGCAGCACCCGGCGCAACGAGTTGCCGAGCGTGAGCCCGAAGCCGCGCTCCAGCGGTTCGGCGATGGCGGTGGCCTGGCGCGCGGGGTCGTTGCCCGGCTTGACCTCGAGCTGCATCGGCTTGATGAGCTCCTGCCAGTTCTTGTGGATCATGCGTGTCGCCTCCATTCCTGCCCGCTGCCCATGTCCGAAAGCGGCGGACGCCCGAGGATCGTTGTGACAAAAGCCGCGCCGCGCGACGGGCGCGCGGCGGGCTGCGTTGGTCGTGGCGTCAGACCCTGCGCCGTTTCGGCGGGCGGCAACCGTTGTGGGCGATCGGCGTCACGTCACGGATGGCGGTGATGTTGAAGCCCACCGCGGCCAGCGCGCGCAGGGCGCTCTCGCGGCCGGAGCCGGGGCCCTGCACCTCCACTTCCAGGGTGCGCACCCCGTGTTCCTGCGCCTTCTTGCCGGCATCCTCGGCAGCGAGCTGCGCCGCATAGGGCGTCGACTTCCGCGAGCCCTTGAAGCCCATCGTGCCGGCCGAGGACCAGGCGATGGCGTTGCCCTGCACGTCGGAGATCAGGATCTTGGTGTTGTTGAACGAAGAGTTCACATGCGCCACCCCGGCGGCGATGTTCTTGCGTTCCTTGCGCTTGATGCGGGTCTTGTCGCGTGCCATGTGCCTGCCCCTTACTTCTTCTTGCCGGCGATGGGTTTTGCCGGGCCCTTTCGGGTGCGGGCGTTGGTGTGGGTGCGCTGGCCGCGCACCGGCAGGCCGCGGCGATGGCGCAGCCCGCGGTACGAGCCGAGGTCCATCATCCGCTTGATGTTCATCTGCACCTCGCGGCGCAGGTCGCCCTCGACGGTGAAGTTGGCGTCGATATGTTCGCGGATGGCCAGCACCTCGGCGTCGGAGAGCTCGTTGACGCGGCGGTTGGGGGCGATGCCGACGCTGTCGCAGATCTGCGAGGCGGCCGATTGCCCGATGCCGTGGATATAGGTCAGCGCGATGGGCACGCGCTTGCCCGTGGGAATGTTGACGCCGGCGATTCGTGCCAAGATTACGTTCCTTTTCGTTGCGGTTCCGTAGCGCCAGAACCTTTTTTCACAACGCAGGGCCCGCGGCCGCGAAGCCGGGAGCGTCGATGCGCCCGCGATGCGCGATTCGCGCACCTGTCAAGGCGAATCTCATGCGAGAGCGTGTCAATAGGGTCTGTCGCGGTTGCCGTCAAGCGCGAACGCGTCCGGCAACACCGCCGTGATCGCGGTGGCCACATGGTCGATTCCGGCCAGCCCGTCGACCCGGCGCAAGAGCCCCTTGGCGTGGTAGCAGCCGACCATCTCGCTGCCCGATGCCTGCGCGGCCTGCAGCATGTCGCCCGTCGACAGCTGCACCATCGCCCGCTCGGCCACCAGCCGCCGCGCCTGGGTACCCTTGCCCGCCCCCGGCGGCCCGAGCAGAACGATACTGACCGGAGCCTCGCCCATGCCCGCAGGCTTCGCCAGCGCTCTGTGGTTCCGTGGCCCGTCAGCCGCCCGTCAGCGGCGGGACGGCGCGCCCCGCGGCTTGGTCGGGCCACGCCTGCGGCCCCGCAGCTGGGATTTCTCCAGTAGGCCCTCGTACTGATGCGCCAGAAGATGCGACTGCACCTGACTGATCGTGTCCATCACAACGACCACGACGATCAGCACCGAGGTGCCACCGAAGTAGAAGGGGATCGCCAGCTGCGCGCGCAGCACCTCCGGCAGCAGACAGACGGCCGCCAGATAGGCCGCACCGACGGTGACGATCCGCGTCACCACATAGTCGAGGTATTCCTCGGTGCGTTTGCCGGGCCGGATGCCGGGGATAAAGCCGTTCTGGTTCTTGAGGTTCTCGGCCACGTCCTCGGTCTTGAACGACACGTTCTGGGTGTAGAAGAACGTGAAGAAGACGATCATCGCGGTGAAGAACAGCAGGTAGGCCGGCTGCCCGGGCCCGAAATAGGCGAGGATCGTCGACATCCACGGCCCCGCGGCCTGACCCGAGAAGGTCGAGACCGTCACCGGCAGCAGCAGGAGCGAAGAGGCGAAGATCGCCGGGATCACGCCCGCCGGGTTGACCTTGATCGGCAGATGCGAGGAGCCGCCGTCATAGACCTTCATGCCCACCTGGCGGCGCGGATACTGGATCGTGATCTTTCGCAGCGCTCGCTCCATGAACACCACGAAGGCGATCACCAGGACCACCAGCACCATGACCCCGATGATCACCGCCGGGCTCAGCGCGCCCGTGCGCCCCTGGCTGAAGAACTGGGCCAGTGCCGACGGGATCTCGGCGATGATGCCGACGAAGATGATCAGCGAGATGCCGTTGCCGATGCCGCGGGCGGTGATCTGCTCGCCGATCCACATCAGCATCATGGTTCCGCCAACCAGCGTGATGACGCAGGCGATGCGGAAGAACCAGCCGGGGTCGGTGACGAGCTCGCCTGCCTCGAGACTGACCGCAAGGCCATAAGCCTGGAAGGTCGCCAGCAACACGGTGCCGTAGCGCGTGTACTGGTTGAGACGCTTGCGCCCCTGCTCGCCTTCCTTCTTCAGCTGCTGGAGCGAGGGCACCATGGCAGCCAGCAGCTGCACGATGATCGCCGCCGAGATGTACGGCATGATGCCCAGCGCGAAGATGCCCATCCGGCTGATCGCGCCGCCGGTGAACATGTTGAGCATGCCCCCGATGCCCGTGGCGGCCTCGTCCATGAACTCGCGCAGCGCGATGCCGTCGATCCCCGGCACCGGGATGTAGGTGCCGATCCGGTAGACGATGAGCATGCCGAGCGCGAAGAAGATCCGCCTGCGCAGATCGGTTGCCTTCACCAGGGCGGCCCAGCTCGTGTTGGCCGCCATCTGCTCCGCTGCTGATGCCATGCGCTCGCTCGCTCAATGCTAGCGCCGCCGAGCCGGTCTCCGGTCGGCGGCGCGGGAAACCTGTTCGGGGGATGTAGGCGGCGCGGAGGCCGCCCACAACCGTCTTTCGGGCGAAGGGGTCGCCCGACCGCTCATTCCGCCGCTGTGGCGGTAACGCTCAGCTTGCCACCCGCCGCCTCGACGGCGGCGATGGCCGGGCCCGAGGCGCCGGTCACGGCGATCTGGGCCTTGGCGGTGAAGGCGCCCTTGGCGAGGATCCGCACACCGTCAAGTTTGCGCCGCACGAGGCCCGAGGCCACCAGCGCCGCCTCGGTGATGGGCTGCCCTGCGTCGATCTTGCCGGCGTCGATGAACTTCTGGATCAGGCCGAGATTCACCACCGCATAGTGCTTGCGGTTGGGCTTGTTGAAGCCTCGCTTGGGCAGCCTCTGGTAGAGCGGCATCTGCCCGCCCTCGAAGGCGTTGATGGCCACGCCGGAGCGGGACTTCTGGCCCTTGATCCCGCGCCCGGCGGTCTTGCCCTTGCCCGAGCCCGGCCCGCGGCCGACCCGCATCGGCTTCTTCGTGGCCCCGGGGTTGTCGCGCAACTCGTTGAGTTTCATGTCGCTTGTCTCCCTTGCCGGATGGATCGGGGGAAGCGACGCCCCCGGTCAACTCGGGCTTTCGCGGGTCAGCCCCGCTCTTCGATGATCTGCACCAGATGGGGGATCTTCGCCACCATCCCGCGCACGGCCGGGGTGTCCTCCAGCTCGCGCACGCGGTGCATCTTGTTCAGGCCCAGGCCCTTCAGCGTCTCGCGCTGGATGGCCGGGCGGCGGATGGGCGAGCCCACCTGCTTCACCACGATGGTCTTGGCCATGGATCAGGCTCCCGTCGCTTCGGCCGGCTCGGCCTCGGGCTTCTTCAGGATGTCGGCCACCTTCTTGCCGCGGCGCGACGCCACCATCCGGGGGCTCGACTCCCGCTTCAGACCGTCCATGGTGGCGCGGATCATGTTGTAGGGGTTCTGGCTGCCGAGGCTTTTCGCCACCACGTCCTGCAGGCCCAGCATTTCGAACACCGCCCGCATCGGGCCGCCGGCGATGATGCCCGTCCCCGGCACGGCGGCGCGCATCACCACCCGGCCCGCGCCGTGGCGGCCCTCGATATCGTGATGCAGCGTCCGTCCCTCGCGCAGGGGAACCCGCACCAGGCCGCGCTTGGCCTGCTCGGTGGCCTTGCGGATCGCCTCCGGCACTTCCTTGGCCTTGCCCTTGCCGAAGCCGACCCGGCCCTTCTGGTCGCCGACGACGACGAGCGCGGCGAAGCCGAAGCGCTTGCCGCCCTTCACCGTCTTCGACACGCGGTTGATCGCGACGAGACGATCGGCGAATTCCGGGTTCTCGTCGCGGTCGCGGCGATCCCGCCGGGGTTCACGTTCTGCCATGATCGTCTCCTCAGAACTTCAGGCCGCCGGCGCGGGCGGCATCCGCCAGCGCCTTGACCTTGCCGTGATAGAGAAAGCCGCCGCGGTCGAGATAGCAGGTCTCGATA
>PUNI01000095.1 GCA_003551745.1 Paracoccaceae bacterium
GGTCTTCACCATCATCTATGTGCTGATCGGATTGGGAATCTTTGTCGCAGCCGCCAGCGCCCTGGCTGAAGCCGTCCTGTCCCAGAGCGACGGGGCGCTCCGGCGCGGGGACAGGGGTGAAGACCCCGATGCCTGAACGGCGCAGGGAGAAAGCACTGGTGGGGCCCGGCGTCGGGCCGCAGGACCCGACGACTGTCGAGGGACGGCCGGCACTAGCCAGCACGGATGCGCTGCGCGCGAAGAACGGAGGGAAGTCATTGGTCGCACAATCGTCAGTCGGGATCATGGGCGCCGGTTCGTCGGCGGCAGGAAACGGTGCTACGCCGAAGATGGCCCGAGGGGCCGGGACTGCTCCCGCGTGCAGCGGAGGCCGGTCCCGCGGCGCCCCGCCGCGCCCGCCATGGGCGCTGCTGGCCCTCATCGCCGCGCTGGCCGTCGGCCCGGCTGCGGCGCAGCAGCCACCACCGCCCGCCGTGGTCGCCGTGCCTGCCGAGATCGTGGACCTGGAAGAGACCGCGCGCTTCAACGGCCGGCTGGAGGCCGCCCGGCGCGTGGCGCTGATCGCAAGGGTCACCGGCACTCTGGGGGAGATCGGCTTCGCCCCCGGCGACCAGGTGGAGGCCGGACAGGTCCTTTTCCGCATCGATCCGGATAGCCATGCCACTGCGGTCAAGGAGGCCGAGGGGGCACTGCGTGCCGCCGAAGCTGCCCACGCCCTCGCCCGGCTGGAGCGGGACCGCAAGGCCGAGCTGATGGATCGGGGCAGTGCGGCGCAGGCCGTTCTGGACGTGGCCGAGGCGGAACTGGCCAGCAGTGCCGCGAACGTCACGCGCCTGACTGCCGTGCTGGAACGCGCGCAGATCAACCTGTCGTATACTGAGATCACGGCGCCCTTTGCGGGCCGGATCGGAGACACGCCGGTCGATATCGGCGCGCTGATCGGGCCCGAGACGGGGCCGCTGGCCACGCTGATCCAGCCCGACCCGATCCACGCCCTGTTTCAGGTGCCGACGGCCGTCTATCGCGCCTATCAGGACGCGCTTGCGGCGGGCAGTGCCGCGACGGTTGGGGCGGTCGTGCTGGAACTCGCCCATGGCCGGGAATTCGAAAACCCCGGCGACGTCGATTTCGTGGATGGCGCGGTGACCGCGGGCACCGACAGCGTGCGCATGCGCGCGCGGTTCGACAACCCCGGCGGGATGCTCCTGGACGGCGAGTTGGTCCGCGTCACGCTGAGCGCCCAGCGGGCTGAGGGCGAGCTGGTCGTGCCCCAGCAGGCGGTGCAGCGCGACATCCGCGGCGCTTTTGTCCTTGTGGTGGGCGACGGCGAGGTTGCCGAGCAGCGCCGCGTCGACATCACCCGCACGAGCCGCGGTCTGGCCGTGGTCACCGACGGCCTGCGGGAGGGAGAGCGCGTGATCACCGAAGGGATCAACAAGGTGCGCCCCGGCGATGTCGTGGACGCAACTCCGGGCACGGGCGGCTAGGCCATGATCGCAGACGTCTTCATCCGGCGGCCCCGCCTTGCGGCGGTGATCTCCATCGTGCTGTTCATCGCCGGACTGATCGCGCTGGTGCGCATGCCGGTGGAACAGTATCCCGACATCGTCCCGCCGCAGGTCGCCGTGGTCGCCGCCTATCCCGGCGCGGGGGCCGAGGTCGTTGAACAGACCGTGGCCCAGGTCATCGAGGATCGGGTGATCGGCGTCGACAACATGATCGACATGTCGTCCACCTCCGGGGCGGACGGCAGCTACATCCTGGTCATCAGCTTCGAGGTCGGCACCGACCCCGACCTCGCCACGGTCAATGTGCAGAACCGCGTGGCGCTGGCCGAACCGCTGTTGCCGCCAGAGGTCCGCCAGACCGGGGTCCGGGTGGCCAAGAAATCGTCCTCGCTGCTGATGGGCGTGGCGCTCCATGCCGAGGACGCGCGGATCACCGGCGGCGACCTGACGAACCATGCGCGCATCAACCTGCTCGACGCCCTGAAGCGGGTGGAAGGGGTGGGCGATGCCTCGATGTTCGGGGCCAACGAGTTCGCCATGCGCATCGATCTGGATGTCGACCGCCTGACGGAGCTGGGCCTCACGCCGGGCGATATCATCGCGGCGCTGCGCAGCCAGAACCTGCAGGCCGCCATCGGCCGCATCGGTGGGCAGCCGATGACGCGCGACCCGGGCATGCAGCTCAACATCTCGACCAAGGGGCGGCTGGAGAGCCCCGAGGACTTCGCCCGCATCATCCTGCGCACGGACGCCGACGGCGGCACCCTGCGCGTGGGCGACGTGGCCGATGTCACCCTGGGAGAGCGCAGCACCGACGTCACCACCAGCTTCAACGGCAGCCCCGCCACGCTGATCGGGATCTATCTGGCACCTGGTGCCAACGCCATCGCCGCTGCAAACGGCGTGAAAGCCGCCATGGAACGGGCCGCAGACCGTTTCCCCGAGGGTATGACCTTCGACATCGTCTCGGACAACTCCGTCTTCGTGAAGGAGAGCATCGAGGCCGTGCAGCACACGCTGATCGAGGCCTTCGTGCTGGTCGTCCTTGTTGTCTTCGTCTTTCTGGGGTCGCTGCGGGCGACCATCGTGCCGCTGGTCGCGGTGCCCGTGGCGCTTGTGGGGACCTTCGCGGTCATGCTAGCCATGGGCTTCACGCTGAACACCGTGTCACTGCTGGCGTTGGTGCTGGCGATCGGGATCGTCGTCGACGACGCCATCGTCGTGGTCGAGGCAACCGAGGCCAAGATGGCCGAGACACCGGGCATGAGTGCGGCTACGGCGGCCTCGGCGGCGATGGGCGACATCACGGGTGCCATCATCGCAATCACGCTCGTGCTGCTCTCGGTGTTCGTGCCGGTGGCCTTCATCCCCGGCATCTCGGGGCAGCTGTTCCAGCAATTCGCGGTGGCGGTATCGGTGGCGATGGTGATTTCGGCCATCAACGCACTGACCCTGTCGCCGGCGCTGTGTGCGATCCTGCTCAAGCCCCACCACGGGCCGCGGCGGGGTATCATGGGGCGCATCTCGGCCGGGATCGACAGCACGCGCGACGGCTATACCCGCGTCGCCGGCGCGCTTGCGCGGCGTTCACTTCTGGGGGTGGCGTTGCTGGTGGGTGCGCTGGTCCTGACGGGCGTGCTGTTCCGCGCGGTTCCGACGGGGTTCCTCCCGGCCGAGGATCAGGGATCCTTCATCGTGGAGACCCGGCTGCCCGACGCGGCCTCGGTCACGCGCACCGCTAGCGCCCAGCGGCAGGTGGAGGAGATGCTGCGCGACTTGCCCGGGGTCGACAGCGTGACCTCGGTCACCGGCTTCTCGATCCTCGACGGCATCACCAATTCCAGCGCGGCCTTCGCGCTGGTCTCCATGGCGCCGTTCCACGACCGTCGTACCGAGGAGACGACGGTCTTCCACGCCATCGCCGAGGCGATGCGCCAGGGCGCGGCGATCCGCGAGGCGCAAGTCATCGCCTTCAACCTGCCGCCCATCGCAGGCCTTGGAAGCGGAGCGGGCTTCGAGCTGCAACTGCTCGACACCCAGGGCCGCCCGGCCGAAGAACTGGCCGCCACCGCCCGCGGCCTCGCCTTCGCCGCCAACGGCGACCCGAGGCTGGCGCGCGTCCGCAGCACTTTTTCCGCCGATAGCCCGCAGCTGTTCCTCGACATCGACCGCGAGCGGCTTCATGCCCTCGGGGTCTCCTTGCCGGATGTGTTCGCCGCCCTGCAGCCGATCCTGGGGTCGGCCTATGTCAACGACTTCAACCTGTTCGGCCGGTCCTGGCAGGTGCGTATGACCGCCCGGGCCGAGGACCGAGACGCCATCGACGACATCGGCCGCATCCATGTCCGCTCCGGCTCGGGCGAGATGGTGCCCGTGGGCGCCTTCGCGCGCGTCGACTACATCGTCGGCCCGATGTCGCTGCAACGCTTCAACAACCAGCGGGCCACCAAGATCATGGGCGAACCCGGACCCGGCACGTCCTCCGGTGCAGCGCTTGTTGCGATGGAGGAGGTGGCCGAAGCCAGCCTGCCGCCGGGGTTCGATCATGAATGGACAGGTACTGCACTTCAGGAAAAACGGGCCACCGGGCAGACGACGGTGATCCTCGCGCTGGCGGTGCTGTTTGCCTATCTGTTCCTCGTGGCCCTGTACGAGAGCTGGACCATCCCGGTCCCGGTGCTGCTGTCGGTGACCTTCGGCATGGCCGGTGCGATGCTGGCGCTGCTGCTTACGGGGTTGCCGTTCAACGTCTACGCCCAGATCGGTCTTGTGGTCCTGCTGGCGCTGGCGGCCAAGAACGCGATCCTGATCGTGGAGTTCGCCAAGGCCAGACGCGAGGCTGGTGCCGGGATTGTCGACGCCGCCATCGCCGGTGCTCATGCGCGGTTCCGCGCCGTGGTGATGACCAGCTTCGCCTTCATCGCGGGTCTGATACCCTTGATCACGGCGGAAGGCGCCTCGATGCTGTCGCGCCGCGGCGTGGGAACGGGCGTGGCGGGCGGCATGCTGACCGCGACTGTGGTCGGCATCTTCGTGATTCCGGCTCTGTATGTGGCTGCCCAGTCGCTGCGGGAAGCAGCGAAGGAAGGACAGTTCGGCCGAGTTCTCGAATCCTTGCGCCGTCTGTCGCTGCGCAAGGGGCCCTGAACGGTCCTCCATTATTACTGAACGGTCATCCTTTATTGATGTCCCGCCCTCCCGCGGACTTCCGTGTACGAGTCCGTGCTCGAAGAGGAAGACGCGGACCATGCTATCGCTTTCGCATGCATGAACCGTGCGCGGGGCAAGCTTGGAGAACCGTTCCTTGGCCCGCAGGTGGCGAAGATGTGCCGCCCCTGCGATGGGCGGCTCTCCGAGGATGCTGCGCATGCTATGCGGCGAGTGCATCGGTCCGCTTTCGCCCTCTCCGGCTCAGCCCGATACGACGCAATGACCAGACACGGTTCGACCGCAGTTCCACAACCCGCAAACGGGACCGTGATCCAACTCAGTTAGGGTCCTGAGAAATCTGTTATTTTGCAAAGCCTTAAAGCCTGAACACCGAAACGGCGCAGTCATGAGGTCCGGAGAAAATCAGCCCTCAGAGACGGCTTCCGAGCATCCTAGTCCCGGGGTCGGTGCTCAGCCCCTCCCGCATAACCCTCGAAAACAACGGAAATTTCCGGCCACAGCCGGATCGGGAGAACGCTTTCGCAGGGGCAAATGGCGGAGGAGGTGTCCGCTCACTGTTTTTCCTCGGCTGCCTCTCGGCGTCCCTAAGCACTACACATATTGTATGTTTTTCGGTTGCATCGTCCATGACTGTCCTTGAACGTACCATAGCATCTCAGCTACAAGGTGGGAACAGAGGTGGGAACGGCCGATGGCGCGTGTACAGAGCAAGCTGACGGATGCAGCCTGTCGAGCGGCAAGGGATCCCGGGCGACTGAGCGACGGCGGCGGTCTTTATCTCCTTGTCAAGCCGACCGGGTCGAAGTCATGGGTCTTCATGTGGAAGCAGGACGGCCGGCGGCGAGAGATGGGACTCGGCGCTTTTCCGGTCGTCAAGCTGGCGCGCGCACGGGCACTCGCCGCAGAACAGCGGACCTTGATCGCTGAGGGCACCGATCCGATCCGTGCACGCAGGCGTGAGGCCGAGCCCAGTTTCGGGGACTGCGCCGACCGGTTCCTCGAGGCGATGGAGGGCCAGTGGCGCAACCCGAAGCACCGCGCACAGTGGCGCATGACCCTGACCCGGTACGCGGCGCCGCTCCGCGACAAGCGTGTCTCGGAGATCGACACGGAAGACATCCTGGGGGTCCTGACGCCGATCTGGACCGAGATCCCCGAGACGGCATCCCGGTTACGCGGGCGGATCGAGCGGGTGCTTGACTATGCCCGCGCTCGGGGCTGGCGCAGCGGCGAGAATCCGGCGCTCTGGCGCGGGCATCTGAAGAGCGTGCTTCCGGCACCCACGAAGCTCCGATGCGGCCATCACGCAGCCATGCCCCCCGACGCGATGCCGGAGTTCATGGCCCGATTGCGGGACCAGGGCAGCGTGTCGGCGTTGGCACTGGAATTCCTGATCCTGACCGCAGCGCGATCGGGAGAGGTTCGCGAGGCTGTCTGGAGCGAGGTTGATCTGCGTGCCGGGCTCTGGACAGTACCCGCTGCGCGCATGAAAGCCGGCCGCCTGCACAGGGTGCCGCTGGTGCCGCGGGCGGTGGAGATCCTCGAGCGGGCCGCACGGCTTCGGGTTTCCGATTACATCTTCCCCGGGCAGAAATCGGGCCGACCGCTCTCCCTCATGGCCTTCGAAATGCTGATGCGGCGGCTCGAGGCCGATGCCTACACTGTCCACGGCTTCCGCTCGGCCTTCCGCGACTGGGCTGGGGACCACACGGAGTTTCCACGCGAAGTGGCCGAGGCGGCATTGGCCCACACCGTTGGTGACGCAACCGAGCGCGCCTATCGTCGCGGAGACGCGCTCGCGAAGCGCCGCGCCCTGATGGAGGCCTGGGCAGCGCACTGCGGAATTGGAAGTAACGACCCATGAACAGCATCACGCCGCAACCCGACGACGAGGACGAACACACGGATGGCCGGCTGCCATGGGAGATCGTCCGTCCGTCCCGTTGGCTCCGCGACCCATGGTTCAGGGCAAAGGGCTGGGTTGCAGCGGTCACAACCATAATCA
>PUNI01000235.1 GCA_003551745.1 Paracoccaceae bacterium
AGTGGCCGTGCACGGGTCACCGCGGCGTCGAGCTGGCGCAACGATCCCGCCGCCGCGTTGCGCGGATTGGCGAAGGTCTTGCCGCCGGCGCGGGCCTGCTGGTCGTTGAGCGTCGCGAAATCGGCATGGGTCATGTAGACCTCGCCGCGCACCTCGAGCACCTCCGGTGCGCCGTCGAGCTGGCCGGGTATGTCGCTGATGGTGCGGGCGTTGGCGGTGACGTTCTCGCCCACGGTGCCGTCACCCCGTGTGGCCGCCTGGACCAGCGCGCCGCGCTCATAGCGCAGGGAGAGCGACAGCCCGTCGATCTTGGGCTCGGCGGTGAAGGCCAGCGGCGCATCGGCCGCGATCCCCAGAAAGCGCCGGACGCCCTGCACGAACTCCGCCACCTCCTCTTCCGAGAAGGCATTGCTGAGCGAAAGCATGCGCTGCGCATGGGTGACCTTGGCGAAGCCCTCGGAGGGCGCCACGCCGACACGGTCCGAAGGGCTGTCCGTTCGCTTGAGGCGCGGAAAGCGGGCCTCGATCTCGGCGTTGCGGCGCTTGAGGGCATCGTAGTCGGCGTCGCTGATCCGCGGCGAATCCGCGCCGTGATAGGCGCGATCGGCTGCGGCGATCTCGGCGGCGAGGCGCGCGAGTTCCTCCTGCGCCGCGGCCTCGGTCAGCTTCTCGACCGGCGTGACCTTCGCCATGCCCCATCCCCAGCGACTGCCTCTCTCGCTGGTGATAGGGACGCCCCGGGCCGCCGTCCAGAGACCTCAGGCGCCGATGGCCACCTGGTTCGGCTGGGTCATTGCCGGCGGGTCGCGCAGCACATAGCCGCGCCCCCACACCGTCTCGATGTAGTTGTCCCCGTCGGTGGCCTCCGAGAGTTTCTTGCGCAGCTTGCAGATGAACACGTCGATGATCTTCAGCTCGGGCTCGTCCATGCCGCCGTAGAGATGGTTGAGGAACATCTCCTTGGTCAGCGTGGTGCCCTTGCGGAGGCTCAGAAGCTCCAGCATCTGGTATTCCTTGCCGGTGAGGTGCACGGGCTTGCCATCGGCCTCCACCGTCTTGGCGTCGAGATTGACCGCAATGCGGCCGGTGCGGATGATCGACTGCGCATGGCCCTGACTGCGCCGGATGATGGCATGGATGCGCGCGACCAGCTCTTCCCGATGGAAGGGCTTGGTGAGGTAATCATCGGCGCCGAAGCCGAAGCCCTTGATCTTGCTGTCGGTGTCGTCGTCGCCCGTCAGGATCAGCACGGGCGTGGAGATCCGTGCGAGCCGCAACTGGCGCAGCACTTCGAGCCCGCCCATGTCGGGCAGGTCGAGATCGAGCAGGATGATGTCGTAATCGTAGAGCTTGGCCAGATCGACGCCTTCCTCACCAAGATCGGTGCAGTACACGTTCAGACTGGCATGGGTCAGCATGAGCTCGATGCTGCGCGACGTCGTCGCGTCGTCTTCGACCAGCAAAATGCGCATCGGGTCAGGGCTCCTCTGTCTCGGCGACCACGACACTGGGCAGAATTGGTTAATCACCCGTTATCCTGACAGAACAGAGCGCGAATTCAATCTAAAGTTGTCTGAACTTCTGGAGCGCCGTGACCTTGAGTGCGGCTTCCCCATGCGCGGCCACCGCCCGGCGCCACTCGTCGAACTCGTCGGCCGACAGGGCATAGCGCTGCTGCGCCTCCTCGCGGGAGATCAGCCCGGCCTCGACCGCCCGCACAACCGCCGCCTTGCGGCTGGCCACCCAGCGGTGCGTGTCCGGCGGCGGCAGGTCGGCCCGCGTCATCACCGAGCCGTCGGGCAGCGTAACCGCCCGCGGGCCATGCACCCTCTTGATATACATCTCCAATCCCCTTCCCTCACCCGGGCCGGAGTTTTCGCTTTCGCGCTTAACGCCGGGTTAGACGGGGGGTTGTGAGTATACGGCATTTTCCTATATTTCGGGCGTTCTCACGGAGCGTCCGATGTCCCTCGACACTGCCCGCAACTCGCTGGGTCTTGCCAAGCCGCCCGCCGCCACGCGGGTGGTGGTGGCGATGTCGGGCGGGGTCGACAGTTCCGTGGTGGCCGCGGAACTGGCGGAGGCCGGCTATGACGTCGTGGGTGTGACGCTGCAACTCTACGACCATGGCGCGGCGCTGGCGAAGAAGGGCGCCTGTTGTGCGGGGCGCGACATCCATGACGCCCGCCGCGTGGCCGAGACGATGGGATTTCCCCATTACGTGCTGGACTACGAGAACGCGTTCCGCGAGGCGGTGATCGACGAGTTCGCCGACGCCTATCTCGCGGGCGCCACGCCGGTGCCCTGCATCCGCTGCAACGAGCGCGTGAAGTTCCGCGACCTGCTGGAGACCGCCCGCGATCTCGACGCCGACTGCATGGCCACCGGCCACTACATCCGCCGCATCGAGGGAACGCACGGGCCGGAACTGCACATGGCGGCTGATCCGGCGCGCGACCAGTCCTATTTCCTGTTCACGACCACGCGGGAGCAGCTGTACTACCTGCGGTTTCCGCTGGGCGAGCTCACCTCGAAGGCCGAGACCCGCGCGCTGGCCGAGCGCCACGGGCTGCCGGTGGCCGACAAGCCCGACAGCCAGGACATCTGCTTCGTGCCGAACGGCGACTATGCCGCGGTGATCGAGAAGCTGCGGCCGGGTGCCGGCGAGCCCGGTGACATCGTCGATCGCGACGGACGCGTGCTGGGCCGGCACCGGGGCGTGATCCACTACACGGTCGGGCAGCGCCGGGGCCTCGGGATCGGCGGGCTTGCGGAACCTCTCTATGTGCTGCGGCTCGATCCGGAGGCGCGGCAGGTGGTGGTGGGGCCGAAATCGGCACTGGCCACCCGAATCGTGCCCGTGACGGGGATCAACTGGCTGGGCGACGCGGCCTTCGACAGCCAGTCGGAGTGGCACCTGAACGTGCGGGTGCGCTCGACGCGGCCGCCGCGCCCGGCGATCATCCGGCCGCGGGGCCCGACCGTGGCGGAGGTGGAGCTTCTGAGCCCGGAGGCCGGGGTCAGCCCCGGCCAGGCCTGCGTGTTCTATGCCGCCGAGGGCACCCGCGTCTTTGGCGGCGGCTGGATCACGCGGCGGATCTAGGCGCCCAGCCGGGCGAGGACCGAGCGCGCCGCGCGCAGCCCCGGATCCTCGCCGCCGCGCCCGAGCCGCCGCATCGCCTCGGCCATGGCCGCCTGCTGGGCGGCCCACTCCGGACCATCGCGCAGCAGCGCGTCGAGGGCGCGGGCCATGCCCTCGGGCCGGAACGCGCGGCCGACGAATTCGGGGATGGCGCGGGTTTCGCTGACGAGATTGACCATGTTGATGCTGTCCACCCGCACCATGCGGCCGAGAATGAAGCGCGAGATCGGGTGGACATCGTAGCCGACGACCATCGGCACCCCGGTTGCCGCCAGTTCCAGCGCGACGGTGCCCGAGGCGGCGAGCGCGGCATCGGCGGCGGCGAAGGCGGCGCGCGTCTCCTCGGCCGGCACGACCCCGGCCTCCAGCACCACCGGCCCGCCCGGCCAGCCGGAGGCGAGATCGCGCACCGGCCCCGCCACCGGGCCAACGGTTGGAACCACGATGCGCGCCGCCGGCCGGTCTGCCAGTATGCTGCCCAGGGTTGCGCCGAACACCGGGCCCAGCCGCGCGACCTCGCTGCGCCGCGATCCCGGCAGCGCGAGGATCAGCGGAGCCTCTTGGGCGATGCCGTGACGGGCGCGAAACGCCGCGGCCGCCTCGGCATCGGCTTGCGGGACGGCGACCACCGGGTGGCCGACAAAATCGCAGGTCATGCCGGCGCGTTCCATGTGGGGCGGCTCGAAAGGCAGCAGCGCCAGCACATGGTCGATCACCTCGGCCATCTTCACGGCCCGCCCCGCTCGCCAGGCCCACACCTGCGGTGCGACGTAATGGATGGTGCGCAGGCCCGGCCGGAGTGCGCGGACGGCCCGGGCGACCCGCAGGCAGAACTCGGGGCTGTCGATGGTTATCAGCGCATCGGCCTGTTCGGAGACGACGGCGTTGGCCGTCTCGCGGATGCGCCGCTTCAGGTGAAGATACTTCGGCAGGATCTCGACGATGCCCATCAGGCTGAGTTCCTGCATGGGAAAGAGGCTCGCGAGCCCCTGGGCCGCCATCCGCGGCCCGCCGACGCCGGCAAAGGCGATACCGGGCGCCAGCGCGTCCAGGCCGCGCATCAGGGCGGCGCCGAGCGCATCGCCCGAAGGCTCGCCGGCGATCAGGAACAGCTTCACGAGGGCGTCATGACGGGCGCGAGAACAGGAAGAGCCCGGCCGCATCCGCCGCGGCGACCGCCGCCTCGCGGTGGAAGAGAAACACCGAGCCGGCCGGGAAGGCGAGCCCGGCAAGGCCCGCGCGCGCCGCCCCGGCGATCGTGTCGGGGCCGATGGCGGGCAGGTCGACCCGCAGATCCTGTCCCGGCTTCGGGGCCTTGTAGAGCACGCCCTGCCGGCCGTCGCGACCCATGGCCGCCACCTGGGCCAGCATCGTGTCGGTGCCGGGCAGCGCCTCGACCGCGAGGCAGAGCCCGCCCGCCACCACGGCCCCCTGCCCGACGTCGACCGACCCCAGCGCATGGACGATTTCGGCAGCCCGTTCGATGTCGGCGAGATCGGGCTCGCCCGGCTGGACAGCGCCGAGGACACCGGGCGGCGGCAGCAGATCGCGCGCCACCTCATGGGCGCCGACGACCGCAAAACCGTGATCCTCGAAGACCGCGATCACGGCCCGCAGCGCCGCATCGTCGCCTCCGCGCATGCGGGGTAGCAAGGCAGAGACGAGCTGCGCGCTGCGCGGGTCGAAAAGCTCCGGCTCCAGCCGCGGCCGACGCGCACCGCCGGCAAAGACGATGCGGGCGACGCCGAGGTCGTGCAGATGATCGAGGAACGGCACCAGCCGCTCGAAGCGGAAGCGCTCGGGGGTTTCGCTCTCGGCGCCGGCCACCGGAAAGCCCTCCAGCTCCGCCAGCACCGGGGTCTCGCCGGCCGCGCGGAGCGCCGCCACAACGAGCATCGGCAGCGCCCCCTGCCCGCCGATGACGGCGGTGCGGCCGGTATGGGACGGCGCGCTCATCGCGGGCGCAGGAACTGCCGGTCGGACCCGGCCAGCACGAAGGCGAGCATCTCGCGCACATGCGGGCTGGTGGACTGATCGGACAGCCGGGCCACACTCTCCACGAAAGCCCCCTCGTCGCGCGCAAGCGCGGTGTAGGCCGCGCGCAGGGCGGCGATCTCCTCGCGCGGGACCCCGCGCCGCTTGAGGCCGATCAGGTTGAGACCGTCGAGCGCGCCGCGCGGCCCGTGCACCAAGGTGAAGGGCATCACGTCATGGGCCACCATGGTGATCGCGCCGATGATGGCGCCGCGCCCGATGCGGACGAACTGGTGCACGCCGGACAGCCCGCCGATGATCACGTCATCGCCGATCACCGCATGGCCGCCGAGCGCAGCCTGATTGGCCATGATCACCCGGTCGCCCACATGCGAATCGTGGCCGACATGGGCGCCCGTCATGATCAGGCAGTCGTCGCCCACACGCGTGATGCCGCCGCCGTGTTCGGTGCCGGTATTGAGCGTCGCGCCCTCGCGGATACGCGCGCGCTCGCCCACCACCAGCCGGGTGCGCTCGCCGCGGTACTTGAGGTCCTGCGGGATCTCGCCCACCACGGCGAAGGAGAAGATCTGCGAGCCGGCGCCGATCTCGGTCCAGCCGGTGACGATTGCGTGGCTCTTGACCTCGACGCCTGCCCCCAACGTCACCTCGGGGCCGATGGTCGAGAACGGGCCGATCGCGCAGCCCTCGCCGATCACGGCGCCCTCATCGACGATGGCGGCCGGATGAACGCGCGCGCTGGGGTGGATGGCCATGTCGCGTCAGCCGTCGCGACGGTCAATCATGGCCGTGAACTCGGCCTCGGCCGCGGACTGGCCGGCCACCCGCGCCTGGCCGGTGAACTTCCACACCCGGCTGCTGCCGCGCCGAACCGCGACATGCAGTTCGAGGACATCGCCCGGCACCACCTTGCGACGGAACTTCACGCCGTCCATCGCCATGAAATAGACCAGCGGCTCCTTGTCGACGAGATCGAGTGTCAGCCCGACCAGAACCGCCGCGGTCTGCGCCATGGCCTCGATGATCGTGACGCCGGGCATGATCGGCGCGCCCGGGAAATGCCCGGTGAAATGGGGCTCGTTGACGGTGACGTTCTTGATACCGACGGCCGACTCTCCGGGCACGATCGCGCGCACCCTGTCGATCATCAGGAACGGATAGCGATGCGGGAGGATGCGCTGTATCAGCTGGATGTCGACGTCGGTGACGGCCGACCAGTCCGCCGCTGCTTGCGTCATCCCCGCCTCTCCCCTGCTCCGGTCCCGTCGTGTGCGCGTGACTAGCAACTGCTCCGGGGCCGCGCAAGCTGGCCCGGATGGGCGCGGCCGCTCAGTCCGGCGGCGGCGGCGGGGCGATGGCGTCGGGCGGATCGGGCAGCGCCAACGGCGGACCGCCGCTGGCGCTGCCCGATCCGCCCGACGCCATCGCCCCGCCGCCGCCGCCGGACTGAGCGGCCGCGCCCATCCGGGCCAGCTTGC
>PUNI01000119.1 GCA_003551745.1 Paracoccaceae bacterium
CCGTTGGCCATGGTCAGATGCTCGGCGCGGCGCAGCGGGCCCTGACCCTGCCAGTCGCCGCCGAGCCGCACCCGCCCGCCGTCGCTGCCGCCCGAGGCGTTGATGCGCGCGGGGGCGGCCAGCTCGACGGTCGCGCCCGTGGCCGTGATGTCGCCGCCACGGCCCGGGCCCGTCGCCTCGAGCGTGCCGGCGATCCGGACGGCGCCGGCGCCGCGGCCGGTGATCTCGATCCGCCCGCCCTCGCCCGCGATCCCGTTGGCCCGGATGGCGCCGGTGGTGTTGATCGCCGCGTCGAGCGCCCGGGACGCCGCACCGGCGGTGATGACGACCTGCCCGTCGGGCGCGTCGATCGTGCCCGAGTGGCGCACGCCGCGCCGCGTGGTCTCTGCATCGCCGTCCACGGCAAGCTGCATCACCCCGTCGCCGGCGAAATCCAGCGTCGTCGTCCGGCCCGAGGCGAGCACGACCGACCCGCGCCGCGCCACGATCGCGCCGGCGTTCTCGACATTGCCGCCGACCAGCGCCGCGAGCCCGGCATCGCCCACAGTGATGCGCCCGTCGTTGACGACCGCCGCGCCCGGCGCCTCGCCGCCGCCGATCCGCAGCCGGCCGGTGTTCTGGAACCGCTCCGCATCCACGCGCTGGCTGGTGGCGACCATGCCGCCCACATCGACGCGCGCACTGCCCGAGAAGATCACGCCGGCGGTGTTCTGGATGATCACCGTCCCCGGCGCCTCGATCGCGCCCTGGATCACGCTGCGCCCGCTTGGCGCCACCCGGTTCAGCGTCGCCGAGGATCTGCCCGGCTGGTCGAAGATCACGCTGTGGTCGCGGCCGACGTCGAACCCCTGCCAGTCGATCACGGCGCGGTTGGAACTCTGGCGGATCGTCGTGCGTCCCTCGCCGCCCGAGATCGTGGCGCTGCCCCGGGCCACGTTCCCGCCCGTCGGGCCGTCGGCCGCCGCCGGTGCGACCGCCAGCGCTGCAGCGCAACAGCCGACGAGGAGCGCGGCACGCAGGAGGCGCCCGGGGGCGGCGGACGGGCTGGGACGAAGCATCTCGACGCCTTTCGCGAAAATTACATGCAAATCTTCCGTAATGGGAAGCTCCCAATCCGTCAAAGCGCATCGCGCCGCAGGATTAACGACCGGAACAGGGCTGTGGCCACGGTGCCGCGCCGCGCCTCCGTGATCCCGCCGCTTCGTACGCATTCGAGGCATTTCGTCGCTCCGCCTTAGTGCCGCGGTAACGGCCCTCCGCCAGCCTCGCTCCCGGGTGACGTCCTGCCGCAGGCAGGGCGCGGGAAGGGGAAAAATACCATGATCTACCGGCGAGAGGCCGGCGACAGGGGCATGGCCCCGTGTCCCGTCCGGCGTGGGCTTCTGGCGTTGGCGGCCGGGGCGGTCGCGACGGCTGTCTTGCCCTGGCCCGAAGCCGGGGCGCGCGCGGCCGGTCGGCCGCTCGACCATCTGGCGGCGGTGGTGAACGGGCGCGTCGTGGGCTCGGCCTTCCTGCTCGCGCCCGATGTGGCGGTGACCAATGCCCATGTGGTGGCCGGGGTGCGCCGGGGCGCGAGCGTCACCCTGATCGCCGGCCCCGGGCGGCGGGCGGCCCGCGCGCGCCTCTTGGCGATCAGCCGGCGCATGGATCTCGCGGTTCTCGCCGCACCGCCGGGCCTGCTCCAGCCGGTTCCCCGGCAGGACGCGCCGCGGCGGCCGGGGCTCGCCGTGCGCGCGGCCGGGGTCGACGCCCGCTTCGGGCTCGGGCCGAGCCTCGAGTTGTCCGGCGCTGTCGCGGCCGTCGACAGCCACCTGCCGCGCTATGGGCCGGGCTCGATCGTCCGCCTTCCCGGGGTGCGCCTCGGTTTCTCCGGTGGCCCGGTGCTCGATGCCCGCGGCCACCTCGTGGGAATGGTCACAGCGATCCGCGCCGCGACGGGAGCCTCCGCCACCGCGTCGGGTCGCACGGCCTTCGCGCCCCTGCGCGCGGCCGTGGCGACCGAGGCCTTCGTCCTAGGCGCCGCGGACCTGCGGCGCGAGGCTGCGCGTCTCGTCGCCACCGCCTCGTGAGCGCGAAGCCCCCTGCTCTGTGAACGGCCGGGATTCCCAAAGCGATGAGCTTGTCGATCCAGTGCGGCTCGTGCAAGGCAGTACGCGCAACCTCCCGGATCAGTCCGGGTCACGCGAGACGGGGATGGGCAAACGATGAGACGCATCGGGCTCGGCGGGCTGCTTGCACTGGCTCTGGCGGGGGCCGGCATGGCGGAGACGCTGCAGGGAAGCGCGCTCCTGCGCGAACGGATGGCCCTGCCCGACGGGCTGACCTTCGAGGCGGTCATCGAGGACATCTCGCGGGCCGGCGCCCCGGCCCGCAGGCTGGCCGGCACCCGCTTCCAGACGACCGGACAGCCGCCCTTTGCCTTCGAGATCGCCTATGACCGCGCGGCGCTGCAACCGCAGGCCCGCTATGCCCTGCGCGCCACGCTGCACCGCGACGGCCGGCTGTTCGCGACGACAGACACCGTGCATCCCGTGCTGGAGGACGGCGTTGCGGACCCGGTGGAGGTGGTGATGCGGCTCGTCGCGGCGCCGGAGCCCCGGCCATTGCCGGCGCATGGGCTCGATCTGCCGGCGAGCTTTCGCGGCACGCTGCCCTGTGCCGATTGCGCGGGCATCCGCCATCACCTCGATCTTTGGCCCGACGAGGTCTACCAGCTCAGTCGGGAGTGGCTGGGCCGCGCCGACGGCATGCTGCGGCGTGACGAGATCGGCCGATGGTCTTCCGATCCCGCCAGCGGCGCGATCGTGCTCCATGGCGCCGCCGAGATGCCGCTCCTCTGGCAGGTGGTCGCGCCCGACCGGCTGCGCAAGATGGACATGCCCGGCGCACCCGTCGTCCCGGAACCCGACCACGACCTCACGAGCGACGGTGTGTTCGCCCCCACCGATCTTGAGCGCCTGTTCCTGGCGGGCGAGATCCGGATCGGACCCCACGGACCGGAATTGCGCGAGTGTATCACCGGCCGCCTGCTGCGCATCGACATGAGCGAGGACGATGCCGACCTTGCGGCCGCCGTCGAAGCGGCCATCGCCGGTCCGGAGACCCCGGTCCTCGCGACCATGGAGGGCCGGATCACGCATCCGCCCCCGGCGGCGGTGCCCCAAATCCCGCATCTGACGGTGCTCCGGTTCAATGCGGCGCATCCCGGCGAGGCCTGTCCGCGCCCGTAGTCCAAGGCCCATCTCGCCAATACCTGCCCGCGCATCGACCGGCTGATGGGCGAGGCCCCGCCAGGGCTGCCGAACCGGCGCGAACCGCTGATCCTGCGCAGCGCCCCCGGCCGCTTCGTCGCCACCGTCGGCTGCACCTGCCTTCCCGGCACCTGTGTTGTCGCCAGTCAGGCCGTGACGACGGCGCCCGGTGCAGCGTCGCGCATGGCCTGCCCGCCGCCGCCGGACCAGGCCGCGCGACGCCTGCGCGCGATGCTGGACGCCACGCGCCGCTCCCACGATCGCTGGCGGTGCAGTCTTGGCTCGCCCGGCTCCTTGCCGCAGGCTGGTAAGGCGCAGGGCCGTTATGTCAGCGGAAGATGTTGGAGCGGCCGAGTTCGAGGAGCTCGTCGCCGCGGCCGTTGAGGATCGCCTGCAGGGTGTAGAGCGCGAAGCCCTTGGCCTGCTCGATCCCGACGGCGGGTGGCATCGACAGTTCCTGGCGGTTGGACAGCACGTCCACGAGTGCCGGGCCGTCATGGGCGAAGGCCTGTCGCAGCGCGCCCTCCAGATCCTCCGAGCTTTCGACCCGGATCCCCAGCAGGCCGATGGCCGAGGCGACCCGGGCGAAGTCGGGGTTCCGCAGGCTGACGTTTTCGGGCAGGTAGCCCGCGGCCTTCTGCTCCATCTCGACGAAACCCAGCGTGCCGTTGTTCAGGACAACGATCTTGATCGGCAGCTTCAGCTGCACCGTCGTCATCAGATCGCCGAACAGCATCGCGATACCGCCGTCACCGGACATGGAGATCACCTGCCGGCCGGGAAAGGCCGCCTGCGCGCCGAGAGCCTGGGGCATGGCATTGGCCATGGAGCCGTGATTGAACGATCCCAGCAGCCGGCGCTTGCCGTTGGTCTTCAGATAGCGGGCGGCCCAGATCGTGGGCGTGCCCACATCCACGGTGAAGATGGCATCGTCGTCGGCAAGCTGGTCGACCATGCGCGAGACGTATTGCGGATGCAGCGGCTCGCCGGCTTTGCGCGGGGTGGCGAGGTCATCCAGCTCGCGGCGGGCATGAGCGTAATGCTTGCGCGCCTTTTCCAGGAACCCCGCGCTGCGCTCGGCGCGCAGGAGCGGCGGGATCGCTTCGGCGAACTCGGCCACATCGGCCTCGATGCCCAGAGTGAGGCTGACCCGCTTGCCGAGCTGCCCGCCGATCCTGTCCACCTGGATGACCCGGGCGGCTTCGGGATAGAAGTGGCGATAGGGGAAATCGGTGCCCAGCATCAGCAGCGTGTCGCAGTCGCGGATCGCGTGATAGCCCGAGGAAAATCCGATCAGCCCGGTCATGCCGACATCGAAGGGGTTGTCCCATTCCATGTGCTCCTTGCCGCGCAGCGGATGCACGATGGGGGCCTTCAGCGCATCGGCGAGTGCCACGACCGCATCATGCGCTCCGGCGGTGCCCGCGCCGGCCAGGATCGTGATGCGGTCGGAGTCGTTGAGGATGCTGGCGGCCTGCTCCAGCTGATCCTTGGCGGGGACGATCCGGGGCCGCGCCGGCGGGGCAAAATGCGGGATCGCCCCTGTGACAGGCAGCAGCGACACGTCGCCCGGCAGCACGATGACGGACACCGTGTTGCCGCTGATGGCCGTGCGCAACGCGCGGTGCAGGACGCCCGGCATCTGTTCGGGCTTGGTGACGAGCTCGCAGAAATCGCTGCATTCGGCGAAGAGCTGGGTGGGATGCGTTTCCTGGAAATAGCCCAGCCCGATCTCGGTCGAGGGAACATGCGAGGCGATTGCCAGCACCGGCACGCGATTGCGGTAGCAATCGTAGAGCCCGTTGATCAGGTGCATGTTGCCCGGACCGCAGCTGCCGGCACAGACGGCCAGCCGCCCGGTGACGGCCGCGTCCGCGCCGGCAGCAAAGGCGCCGGCCTCCTCGTGGCGGACATGCATGAAGGCGATCTTGCCGTTGCGGTGGAGGGCATCGCCGAAACTGTTCAGGCTGTCGCCCGTCACGCCCCAGATCCGTTCCACCCCGGCCGCGGCCAGCGTCTCCACGATCAGTCTCGAAATCGTCGTCACAACGCGTCCCCTTTCAATGTCCTGTTCCCGCGCAGGTCAGGCTTCTGTGGCCCCCTGCCTTGGTCTCCGATTGCCGGCCCGCAGACACCGCACGGGTCTGCTCCTGGCTTGTGCCGTCCGCTTCGGCAGCTCCCCGCGCCTCACGGCCCGCCCCTCTACCGTCCTAGCGGCGCGCCAGAACCACCGTCAGCGAGCGCACGCCCTGCGCGCCGTGGATGAGCACGCCTTCGATGTCGGCCGTCGCCGAGGGGCCGGTGTGGAAGGCCAGATAGGCGTGGGCGGCCATCTCGGGGCGGCGGTAGGCGTCCTGCACCGTCAGCAGGATGTCGGCGGGATCGACCAGGACGACGAGGTGCTGGGCCAGATAGGCCACCGCATTCACCCCCAGCACCGTATCGGGCAACGCGACGGTGCCGGTTTCGGCAATCGCGAACAGGGCACGGGTGACGGCCACGTCGATGTCGGCGAGATCGCGCGGATGGCCGATCGCGGCCAGATCGCGATTGCCCGCCACCTCGGGCACGGTCGAGGCGATCTGCGTGGCCTCGGGAAACTGCGCGGCCAGAACCTCCTCGGGTTGGCCGTCGAAGACCTTGCCGCCCATCGACTTCAGCGTAGCCAGGAAGTGCTCCGTCCGGTCGCCGCCATCGTCGAGCGGAAACTGCGGCAGATCGGGCAGGGGGTGGTCGCCCGCGGGCCGGTTGCTGCGCAGCGAGCCTAGGATGTGCTCGCGTGCCGACATCGCCGTCTCCGTCATCCCTCGGCCTCCGTCTTGCCATGGGTGCGCCGGTACCAGCTGTGGAACGTCTCGGGCGGAGCCACCGGCAGGTCGCGGCCTTCCTTCGTCCAGGCCCCGGCAAAGGCGCCGGCCACGAAATGCGGCAACACCCGCAGCGCGCTGTCGGCCGACCGGGTGGCCGCGCGATACATCTCGGGATGCGACAGCAGCGCCCCGGCCGCCTTCATCATCGCCTGCTTGCCGCCCGCGACCTCGCCCTCCTCGGCGAGTTCCTTGCGCCAGGCGAAGATCTGCTCGTGAATGTTGATCTTTACCGGGCAGACATTGGTGCAGGAGCCGTTGAGCGTGGAGGCGAAGGTCAGCGCCGAGTATTTCCGTCGGTCGAAGGTGGGATCGAGGATCAGCCCGATCGGGCCGGAATAGGTGGCGCCATAGCTCAGCCCGCCGGACCGGCGATAGACCGGGCAGGTGTTCATGCAGGCGCCACAGCGGATACATTTCA
>PUNI01000354.1 GCA_003551745.1 Paracoccaceae bacterium
AGGCGGCGGCGCCGGCTCGGCCGAAGGCGGCCGAGGGCAATCCTGCCCATATCGGCGCGCCGATGCCCGGCGCGGTGGCGGCGGTGAACGTGCAGGTCGGCCAGAAGGTGAAAGCCGGCGACCTGGTGGTGACGATCGAGGCGATGAAGATGGAAACGGGCCTGCATGCCGAGCATGGCGGCACGGTGAAGGCGGTGCATGTCCAGCCCGGTGCGCAGATCGAGGCCAAAGACCTGCTGGTGGAACTGGACGACTGACCCCACGCGCCCGACCGGCGCGGTGGAGCCCGACCGGGCTGCGGCGCGGTCCCCGTCGAACTGTCCTCGCACGCCAGCAGAACAGCTTCGCCCAAGCCGTGACAAACAACAAAACCCGTCGCACGGTCAGTCGGACGGAACGCAGCCTTTCTGCGCAGAAGGTCAGCGCATCACCGCCGGGCGCGGCGGCAGGGGCGCCCCGCGGAGCGCCCCCCTGATCACCGAGCTCAGCGCGGCTCGGCGATCAAGCCCCTGATCAGCGCATAGCAGGCCAGCAGCAGCACGATCGCGAAGGGCAGCCCGGTGGAGACCGCAGCCGCCTGCAGCGCGATCAGTCCGCCGCCGATCAGCAGCGTGGCCGCGACGATCCCCTCGAAGATCACCCAGAACACCCGCTGTGAGACCGGCGCGTTGACCTTACCGCCAGCCGTGATGGTGTCGATCACCAGCGAGCCCGAATCCGACGAGGTGGTGAAGAACACCACCACGAGGATTATCGCCACGATGGAGGTGACGGTGGCAAAGGGCAGCTCGGAGAGCATGCCGAACAGCGAAAGCTCTGGCACATAGGTCTCGACCACGAAGCCGTATACAGCGCTGTCGGAGACGCGCTCGATCACCTGGTCGATCGCCGTGCCGCCGAAGACGGTCATCCACAGCGCCGAGGCCAGCGTCGGGATCAGGAGCACGCAGGTGATGAACTCGCGCACCGTGCGGCCGCGGCTGACCCGGGCGATGAACATGCCCACGAAGGGTGACCAGCTGATCCACCAGGCCCAGTAGAAGGCCGTCCAGCCCTGGCGGAACCCGTCATCGTCGCGCCCGACCGGGTTGGACAGGGCGAAGACCTCGGTGGCATAGGCGCCGATGTTGCCGAAGAGCTGGGTGGAGAGCGCGACGGTCGGCCCGACGAGGAACACGAAGGCCATCAGCACGATGGCCAGCACCAGATTGATCTCCGACAACCGCTTCACCCCGCCGTCGAGGCCGCGCAGCACCGAGATCAGCGCCAGAACGGTGATGCCGGCGATCAGGATCACCGCCGCGGTGACGGTGTCGTTGATGCCCGGAATGCCGAAGACATAGCCGATCCCGGCCGCCGCCTGCTGCGCGCCGAAGCCAAGCGAGGTGGCCAGCCCGAAAAGTGTCGCGAAGACGGCGAGAATGTCGATGACATGGCCCGGCCAGCCCCAGATGCGCTCGCCGAAGATCGGATAGAAGATCGACCGCACCGTCAGCGGCAGCCCCTTGTTGTAGGCAAAGAGCGCCAGCGACAGCGCCACCACCGCATAGATCGCCCAGGGGTGCAGGCCCCAGTGATAGATCGTGGCGGCCATTGCCATGCGCCGGGCGGCCTCCACCGTCGCCGGATCGGCCAGCGTGCCCTCGACCACGCCGATATCGCCCATCAGCGGCTGGTCACCCCAGGGCGTCGCAAAATAGTAGACAGGCTCCAGCACCCCGAAGAACATCAGCCCGATGCCCATCCCGGCCGCGAAGAGCATCGCGAACCAGCCGGGATAGCCGTAATCGGGCGTTGCGTCAGCGCCGCCGATGCGCACCTTGCCGAGCGGCGACACCAGGATCGCCAGGCACACCAGCACGAAGATGTTCCCGGCGATCAGGAAGAACCAGTCGAAGCTGGAGGTCAGGAAGCCGCGCAGATCGGCAAAGAGCGGGCCGAGCACGTTCTGGAAGGCCAGCGTGATGATCACGAAGCCCAGCACCACCAGCCCGGAGACGACGAAGACAGGATTGTGGATGTCGAGCCCGAACGGCCCGATCTGCGGGGTGACGTTGTCCTGCCCGATCTCGTACTCGGTGTCGATGATGTCGGACTCGCCCTCGGGCGGCGGCAGGGCTTCTTCGGCCTCGTCGGTCTGGTCACTCATCTGCGTCTCCCCTCCTGTCGCGTCTTGTTGGTCTTGCCACCGCCCTTGGGCGGGCGTGCCGGCCGCTGTGGTCAGCGCACCAGAAACACCGAGGCATCGCTGTGCGAGGCGACCGAGCCGCCGTGCGACGGCCAAAGATAATCGGCGGCATTGGGCACATGCGAGGCCATCACCACCAGATCGGCGCCCGCCTCGGCGATCGCATCGAGCAGGGTCCTGTTGATGTCGATGGCCGGATCGTGGCTGGGATAGGATTTCGTGGTGGTCTCGATCCCATGGGCCTCGGCCTGGGCGCGGCCGAAGGCGGCGAGCTTCCCGGCGAACTCCTTGGGATTGTGCGCCACGGGCGTCGGGGTCTGAGCCGTGACGGCCACGTAATGCACCGGCGCGCCATAATGCTTGGAAAGATCGGCGGCAGCGGCGAGCGCCCTGGTGAGCCTGTCGACATGCGTCAGGTCGACCGGCACGAGGATCTTTCGATACACGGTAGTCCTCCCCCGTTTCGGCGGCACCAGTGTGCGGCGGGCCGCCGCTTGTTCAGTCTCCGTCTGAGAGTTGTGACTCGAACCTAGCAGCCATGGCCCGGGAACGCAAAACCGCGGGCGCGGCCGGAACGGCGAAAGCCCCGACGGGATCGCCGGGGCCTGCGCAACACGGAGAGAAAGGAGGCGTCAGGCGGCGCGGACCGCCGTGCCGAGCAGCAGCGGCTTGACCGCCGGCGCGCCCGGCGTGGGCGCCGACAGGCCGAGCAGTGCGCGGGCCTCGGCAATCCCGAGCACGGTGAAGAACTCCGACTTCGGCGCCAGGGCCTGTGCGGCGGCCGCCGCCGGGCAGTGAAGCAGCGCGCCGGTGTTGGCATAGACGATCTCCTCGCTGTCGAAGGCGAGCGTGACCACGTCGATCCCGGCGGTGAGCCGTTCGCGGGTGATCCCGTCATAGCCGTCCAGCGCGGCGGCGGGCACCAGCGCCACATCCTGGTCCAGCGCCTCGGCGGCGGCGCCGGTGTCGACCATCACATGCTGGCCGGGAAGCAGCAGCATGTCGCTGCAGACCGACAGCACCCCGCCGGGCACCCGCAGCAGGGCCGCGCCCGGGGCAATGCGCTTGCGCTCGAGCCGGGCCAGCGGCTGCAGCCCGCCGTCCCAGGTTTGCACCGGCTGGCCGATGGCGAGGCTCTCGACCGGTTGCCAGCCCTGGGCCGTCTCGACCAGGGTGCCGGCGAGCATGCCGGTGGCCGGAAGGCGCAGGATCGGGCGCGGCGCATGGGTGTCGTTCGAGGCGGCGGGACGGAAATCGGTCGGCATGAACATCGGACTTCTCCTGTGCTGTGCGGCGTGAGCCAAGCTGTTGCGCGGGCCAGGTGGCCATGGCGTCAGGAGGCATCCGAAATCTGCCGTTTTTTGGTCACGGTTGCGTCGCGTGTGTGACACTGGTTCCGAGGCTGCGGCAATCGCCGCCGGGGCGCGCGGATCGGTTGCACAGCCCCACCGCGCTTTACGGCTGGGCAACCATGCCTGGCCCGGCGGCCCGATGCGCAGCAGTGATTCGCGGGCCATCCTGAGGGGTGAGTCGGGCGTGGGCATGGCGCCGCGCATTTTCCGCTTGCAGGCTTCGGGGCGCTTCTCTATCCACCGCTCCGGAAGCGGGCGTAGCTCAGGGGTAGAGCACAACCTTGCCAAGGTTGGGGTCGTGAGTTCGAATCTCATCGCCCGCTCCAGGTTCCCGAACAGGATGCAGGTTTCCGACAGGATGACAGCGTCGCCCGAGGCGCGCTCAGCGGGCGCCAAGGCGCGGCAGCGGCGTGCAGCGCCATTGCGCCACGCTCCAGCCTTCCGGAGTGATCCGCTCCAGCTCCGGCGCGGCCGCGAAGATGCAGGCCACCGGCTGGCGCGGCACGAAGCTGTGGCTGTGCTCGGCGCAGACCTGCGGCGCCTCGATCGCGCAGAGCAAGACGACGATGTGCAGCATCAGGGCGGCGCCTCCCGTCGCCAGGCCGGGCATGGGTGCCGGACGGTCATGGAAACCCCGCCGCGGCGATGCCGGCAAAGCCCAGCAGCGCCACGCCGCACAGGCGGGTGACGACCCGCGTGTGCCGCAGGCCGGTCGTCACGAGGCGGGCGGCACAGAGGCAGGCGCCGACCAGCGGCAGCGCCCCGCCGATCAGCACCGCGACCGCGAGAGTGGCGAGGCCGGCGGCATCGATCTGGCCCAGATCGACGAACTGCGGCACGACGGCGAGCGCGAAGACGAGGTTGAGCGGGCTCGTCAGCCCCAGCGCGAGGCCGAGCGCGAAGGCGCCCAGGCGCAACCGCCCCTGCGCGGGGGGGCCTGCAGCGGGCACCGGCCGGGCCCGCAGCATGCTCAGCCCGAACGCGACCAGAAGGCCCAGCCCGGCCAGACGCAGCGCGCCCTGTGCCGCGCCCGACACCGCGATGCTGCCCGACAGCGCCGCGACGGCAAGCCCCAGCAGCAGCCCGTTCGCAACCACCGCGCCGCTGGCTACCCGCAACCCCTGCACAAGGCCCTCGGTCATGCTGCGGCTGGCGGCAACGAGGATGCAGGGCCCCGGCGCCGCCGCCTTGAGCGCCGCCGCCGAGCCGACAAGCAGGATCGCTGCGGCCTCCATGTCACCCCGCCCGCCGATGGGCAGGCCGCCCGGGCGCCGCGGCGCCGACCAGTCCGGAGGCGATCACGCGGTCCACGCCGTCCTCCCGGCGGCCGAACCGCAATGGCCGGCGTGACCGCGCCTGCCCCGGCCCGGTCATGGGGCGCTCGCCATGGCGAGCCCGGCGAAGCCGAGCAGCGCCAGCCCGCTCGCGCGCCGCACCCAGCGCGCCCAGCCGAGACCGAGGCGACCGGTCTGCGCACCGAGCGCGCTCGCCCCCAGCATCGGCAGGGTGGTGATGATCAGGATGCCGGCGGTGATCGCGGCCAGATCCGCCGGGCCCGCACTGGCGAGATCGACGAACTGCGGCAGCAGCGCGAGCAGGAAGACGAGATGGACCGGGCTCGCGAGCCCGGCCGCGAGGCCGCCGGCGAGATCGCCCAGCCCCCGGCCCGCCGCGCCGCCTGACGCCGCACCCGCGGCCAGCCGCCCCGCCGCGAGGCCGGGCCCGGCCACCGCCTCGGCGGGCGCGCCCAGCAGGAGCGCCAGCGCCAGCAGAACCAGCACGGCGATACCCGCACCGCGCAGCAGCACCAGCCCGTCCTCGGAAACCAGAAGCACACCCGCCATCACCGCCCAGACCACGCCGATCACCAGCAGCGTCGCCAGCGCCATCCCGAGGCTCACTTGCACCCCCGCCCCGAAGCCACGCGCCGCCGACCGGCCCACCGCCAGCATCATCCCCGGCCCCGGCACGAGAGCGTTCAACGTCGCCGCCGCGAAGAGGGAGAGCGGGACCATGGCATCGATCCCACCACCCATCTCAGAACCCCGTGACAGCGACGAGGCCGGCGAAGCCAAGCATCGCCACCCCGCCGCCGCGCACGACCCAGTGGCCACGTTGCGGAGCGAGCCGGGCTTGCGTCGCACCCAGGAAGGCCGCGACCACCAGCGGCACCGCCGAGCCCAGCAGCACCAGTCCGCTGGTGACCATCATCAGCCGGGCGTCGAGCGCCGAGGGATCGACGAACTGCGGCACCAGCGCGAGGAAGAACACGAGGTTGACCGGATTCGACAGCACCAGCGTCGCACCGGCCGCAAAGTCGCCCGGCCCGCTGCGCGGTCTCGCGATACCGGCCGAGCGCGCGGCGCGCAGCATGTGCACGCCGAGGACCACCAGCACCGCGATGCCCACCCAACGCATCGCCTCATAGACCTGCGGTCCGAGTTCAAGGGCGCCCAGCATCACCGCCCAGACCGTCGCCAAGAGCAACGCACCGGCCGACAACCCGCCGATCCCAGCAAGCACGCCACCGTGCATACCCTTCTCGGCAGCCCGTGCGACGACAAGCAGCACCGCCGGGCCGGGGATCGCCGCATTCACCATGGCAGCGAGGAACAAAGCTGAGAGGGCAAGGCTCTCCATGGCCGCTCCAGAACTCTGGCGCACGACACCTCGACGGTGCCGCGGCGCGAGGCATGCCCCCTGCCTGAAGGCGCAGGATTGCCGGGCTGTGCCGGCTTGGCCTTCAGCATCGGGCCCGACGCGATAGATCTCGGATTGTCAGAGTATTAGAGGAGCCGAAGCAGGTCCTGATCGAGTCCTGAAAGATTCATGATGGAATCATGATCACCGCTGAAGCGCAGCGCGGGTGCGTTCGATGCGGGGCAGGAAGAACACGTCGCCGGTGCGGCCGGCCCAGTCGGCGGCGGTGTCGGCGGCCACACGGGCGGCGGAGAGCTGGCCGGCCCCCTGCAGCACCTCTGCGAGC